>CAZWXA010000230.1:0-6506 GCA_964637755.1 uncultured bacterium
CGCCTCGGGAGGCTGCCGGCGCCGCTCCTGCCGCCGTTGCTCCGCCTGCCGGCGCTGCTCCGGAAGGCACCGTCGCTCCTGCCACGGCTGCTCCCGGTGCTGCGGAGGCTTCGGCTGCTCCCGGTGGTGTAGAGGCTGCTGCCCGCGCGGTGTTCCACACCGCGTCCGAGCCCGGCGCGTCACACGCGAAGATCAGCGAGGACCCGCCCGCGAGGACGAGCAGGAGCGCGAGCACCGTTCTCGGCAACGGTCTACCGGGTCACGCTTCGCGCGATCGCCGCCACGCCGGCCAGCGCCACCGTGACGGCCACGATCACGACCAGGAAGGCGAGGAAGACCTTCGAGAGCAGCCCCATGCCACCCCCACAGTAGCGCAAGTGGCCGGAGTCGGCCGAGCGTGCTGGGAGGCTCTTCCGGGGACGGGTTCAGGACGGCGTGACGCCCGGCGCACGCGTGTCCAGGGAGGCGGGGGCGTGCCGGGCGAGGCGGCGGTCGGTCGAGGGGTGCGTGTAGAGGAGCGCCTCGACGAGGCGGGGCGGGCGGCGCTCGGCGAGATTGAGCGCGGCCAGCCGCTCGATCGCGCCGACGAAGGCGCCGCCGTTCCGCGTGGTGGCCAGCGCGAAGTCGTCCGCCTGGGATTCGATCCGCCGCGAGAAGGCGTTCCAGAGTGGCGCGGCAATGAGCCCGAGCGCGAGCAGCACCACTGCCAGCCAGGGGAGCCCGGCCGGGTCATCGATCCCCCGGAGTCCCCATGCCGCCGCACTGGCGCGGAGCAGCCCGTCGGCGATCCAGAACTTGGCCAGCGTGAGCCCGCCGTTGACGAGGAGTCCGCGGCGAACGTCGCCGTGGACGTGGTGGCCCAGCTCGTGGGCGAGCACGAACTCGATCTCGTCCGGCGTGAACCCGTCGAGGAGCGTGTCCCACAGGACGATGCGGCGTGTCCGCCCGAGCCCCGTGAGCGCCGCGTTCGCCGTCCGGCTCTTGCGCGACTGATCCCCGACCCAGACGCCGAGCACCGGGACGCCGGCGCGCGAGGCGAGGGCGAGCAGGCGGTCGCGGAGCGCCGCGTCTGCCAGCGGTGTGAGGCGGTAGAAGAGCGGGAGCAGCCAGACTGGAGTCACCACCGCCCCCAGGACGTGACCGCCGAAGAAGACCAGCGCCGCGGGAAGCCACCAGAGCGGTGTGACCCACATGAGTGCGTAGATCATCTCGAAGGCCGCCGCTCCGAGCAGGGCGCGGATCGCGACGGCCTTGGCGCGGTCGAGGAGCCAGGCGCGCCAGGGCTGGTGGAGAAGGCCGAAGCGACGTGGCAGCCAGAAGCCCACGAGGATCTCGAGCGGCGCTGCGGCCCCCTGCAGCGCGACGCCCAGCAGGGCGAGCTCGGCGGCGACGACCAGGGCGAGATCCCACCACCGGGCCGGCGCGGGCGGGCGCCAGTGCGCGGCCGCCAGAGTCCCGAGCACGAGCACGGCCGCGGTCACGGCAACGCGCGCGGCCGAGAGGAGCAGCCGCCACCGGTGATACGCGCGGGCTTGGTCCTTCATTCGTCGGCATTCTACCCCCACGCCCTGGCGGGTCGTTCTGCCCGAGGGAGGCCGGCTGCATCGACTCGACGAGGAGCGACGCCCCCGTTCGAACTGGCGAGCGCAGCCATCGCCCGAGAGGGGTTCTGGCGCGGCGACCACGGCTCGCGGTGCGTCGTATCACTCGCGGTGCGTGAAAGGTCACACGGCGCTCGGCCGGCATGGGCACGTCTGAGGACGCGTCTGGTGAATCCGGACCGGCGTCGCTGCTGGCACGCCTCATGCGTCGATTTGGCGCGTCCGGCAGTAGAGGGCGTGATGGCACACCCTCTCGAACGAAGAGGGAGTTGGAAAAAACACACGGAGAAAGGAGACTTACATGAAGTGGATCGAGCCCGCGTATTGCGACTTGCGCCTCGGGTTTGAAGTCACGGCCTACGTGTACGTCCGGTAGGCGAAAGGCGTAGCCAGCCCAGCAGGGCACGGAGAGAAACCAGGCAAGCCGCTCGAGAGGGGCCAGATGCGAGGAGGCGGCGTGGGTAATTCCGCTCGAGCGGCCGGCGGGACCCGAAGGAGAGAGGGTGTGCCAGATACTCTGATTCGGCTCGACGAGCGCTTCGAGATTCACCCGCAGTACCTGTTCCGGTGGGAGCCCTCGCAGGAGTCGTACGTCCTGCTCTACCCCGAGGGCGTGGTGAAGCTCAACCAGACCGCGGGCGAGATCCTCGCGCGGTGCACCGGCGCCCGATCCGTCGGCGAGGTGGTCGCGGAACTGGCGGCGTTGTTCACGGACGCGGAGACCGACATCGCGCCCAGCGTGTGCGCATTCCTGGAGGGGGCGAATGCCAAAGGATGGATCCGTAGTACGGCTTGACGGTCAGGGGAAGCCCGTGTGGCTCCTGCTGGAGCTGACGTACCGGTGTCCGCTCAAGTGCGTCTGGTGCAACAACCCGCTCGACTTCGAGCGGTACCGGGACGAGCTGACGACCGACGAGTGGCTGCGCGTGCTCCGCGAGGGACGGGAGCTGGGCGCGCTCCAGCTCGGCTTCTCGGGCGGGGAGCCGATGCTGCGCCGGGACGTGGAGACGCTCGTCGCCGAGGCCCATCGCCTCGGGTACTACACGAACCTCATCACCTCGGGGGTCGGCCTCGACGCCGATCGTCTGGCCGCGCTGAAGGCGGCGGGCCTGAACCACATCCAGTTGAGCATTCAGTCGGCCACCCGGGCGCTCACCGACGAGATCGTGGGCGTACGCGTCCACGATCTGAAGCTCGACGTGGCGCGCCAGATCAAGGCGGCGGGATTCCCCATGGTCCTGAACTTCCCGGTCTGCCGCCAGAACATCGACCAGGCCGCGGAGTACCTGGCCCTCGCCGAGGAGATCGGCGTCGAGTACCTCGAGTTCGCGAATATCCAGTACTACAACTGGGCGCTGCTGAACCGTCGCGAGCTGCTGCCCACGCTCGAGCAGCTCGAGCGGGCGGAGGCGGTGGTGCGCTCGGCCCGCGAGCGCCTCGGCACCCGCATGACGATCTACTTCGTGGTTCCGGACTACTACGACGGCCGGCCCAAGGCCTGCATGAACGGGTGGGGGAGCATCCACCTGACGATCGCCCCGGACGGGACGGCGCTGCCCTGCCAGGAGGCGCGCGTCATCAAGGGGCTCGAGTTCCATTCGGTGCGTGACGCGAGCCTCGCCTGGATCTGGCGCGAGTCGCCCACCTTCAACAAGTTTCGCGGCACGTCCTGGATGAAGGAGCCGTGCCGGAGCTGCGACGAGCGAGACCGGGATTTCGGCGGCTGCCGCTGCCAGGCGTTTCTGCTGACGGGCGACGCGACCAGCACCGATCCGGCCTGCGCGCTGTCTCCCTCCCATCACCTGGTGCGCTCGGCGACCGCGGAAGCGGGCCAGCCGGTTCACTGGCAGCGTCCGCTCGTGCGGCGGCAGGCGGGCGCGCTCGTGGGGTCGCCGGTGGAGAGCGCCCGCTGAAGACGCCTCTCGACTCGGTCGCGGGCACCCTGACCTCCGGCGTGATTCTCACCGCGCTCCTGTACGCGATCGTCCGGCTCCTCATGAACGGCTGGCGCGCCGGATAGCCGGATGCTGAAGAGGCTGGGTCTTTTTCAGCATCGGTTGGGAGCGGAGCCGGCGGGGCGGCGGGTGGAGCGTCTCGCCGGGCTGCGCTGATCGGCGCGCTCTCGCCCAGGATGGACACGCCAGTCATCGACCTCGCGCTGCGCTGGCTGCACCTGGTGGCGGCGATCATCTGGGTGGGCCACAACTACGTGAACTTCGTCCAGCGCCCGACGTTCCAGCCGCTCACTCTCACGGACACTCCCGAATCGCGAAGCGAGCGCTACATGGCCCTCCTCCAGCGCGAGCACGGGGTGTTCCGCTACGCCTCGATCGTGAGCTGGCTCACCGGGGTCGGGATGCTCTGGCGGCAGCACTGGCTGGTCGACGCGTTCACGCTCACGAGCTACCACGCCGTGATCGGCATGGGCGTCTGGATCGGGACGATCATGATGCTCAACGTCTGGTTCGTTCTCTGGCCGCACCAGAAGAAGGTGCTGGGATTCGTCCCGGCGACGCAGGAGGAGCGGATGCGGTGCTCGCGCGTCACGTTCCTGTCCGCCCGCGTCAACACCATGCTCTCGATCCCGCTCCTGTTCTTCATGGCGGCGAGCCAGCACGGGCTCTTCCTGTTCGGGTGAGAGCCGGAGGGAGAGTCGCCGCGGGCGGGAGAGGATCGGCGAGGCCGAACGGGATTCCGATCGGAGCGTCGGCGGCGATGGCCCGGGAGCGCGATGCCGGATGAGGCGCGTCTTCAATTTCTCGGCGGGGCCGGCGGTGATGCCCGAGGCGGTGCTCGAGCAGGCGCGGGCGGAGATGCTCGACTGGAACGGCACGGGCATGTCCGTGCTGGAGATGCCGTTCACCGGCCGCGAGTTCAAGGCCATCGCGGCCGCCGCCCGCGACGGCCTGCGGGACCTGCTGGCAATCCCGCCGCACTACAAGGTGCTCTTCGTGCAGGGGGGCGCCTCCGCGCAGTTCTCGCTGGTACCGATGAACCTCCTGCGCGTGAAGCACCGGGCGGACTACGTCGAGACCGGCTACTGGTCGCGCAAGGCGATGCTCGAGGCGGCGCGGTACTGCCGCGTGCGTGTCGCGGCCAGCACCGCCTCGACCGGGTTCGACCGCGTCCCGGAGCCCGGGACCGTCCAGCCGAACCCCAAGGCCGCCTACGTCCACATCACGTCCAACGAGACCGCGAACGGCGTCGAATACCACTGGACGCCCGCGACGGGCGGGATCCCCCTGGTCGCGGACATGACCTCGAGCTTCCTCTCCCGTCCCGTCGAGGTCGAGCGCTACGGACTGATCTACGCGGGCGCCCAGAAGAACATCGGCCCGTCGGGCCTCACGATCGTGATCGTGCGGGAAGACCTCCTCGGCGCGAGCCTTCCGGGGACGCCGACCGTGCTCGATTACAAGGTTCAGGCCGACCAGGATTCCATGGCCAACACGCCGCTGACCTACGCGATCTACCTGGCGGGCCTCGTCTTCCAGTGGCTCGAGGGGCGGGGCGGCCTGACCATCATGGAGCGGGAGAACGCCCGGAAGGGCGCGATCCTTTACGCGGCGATCGACGGGAGCCAGGGTTTCTACCGGTGCCCGGTCGTGCCGCGGGACCGCTCGCGCACCACCGTGTGCTTCAGGCTCCGCGACGGCGGTCTGACCCCGGCCTTCCTCGACGAGGCAGCGGCGCGAGGACTCGTGAATCTCGGGGGGCACAGCGCGGTCGGGGGGCTCCGAGCCGCGCTCTTCAACGCGATGCCGGCAGAGGGGGTGGAGGCCCTGGCGGCATTCATGCACGACTTCGCGACGGCACGCGGATGAGCCAGGCGGGAACGGCGCCGCCGCGAGCGGTCGTCGTCATGGGGCTGAGCTTCCCGAATCCCGTGGGGTTAGCGGCCGGGTTCGACAAGCACGGCGACTTCGTCCGGGTCGCTGAGCGAGTGGGCTTCGGCCACATCGAGGTCGGCACCGTGACGCCGCGTCCCGAGCCCGGACACAATCTGGGAGTCGCGGTGCTCGCGGGCAAGCTCGGCTGGAGGCGCGGCACCGCGTCTCGCGGGGGTGGCATCATCTGCGGGGTCAGCATCGGGCAGAACCTCGACACGCCCCGCGGGGAGGCGGTCGAGGACTACGTCTCCTGTCTCGCGAGCGTCTGGGACATCGCCGACTACGTCACCGTGAACCTGAGCGCGCCCGGCGCCCGCTACCTGCACGAACCGCCGTGCGAGGGGCTGCTGCGCGCGCTGTTGGCGCGACTGAAGGAGGAGCAGGCCACCCTCGCCGCTCGTTCCGGCCGGTACGTGCCGCTCGCGGCGAAGGTCGGCCTGGATCCGTCGGCGACCGAGCTCCCCGAGATCGTCCGCCACGTCAGGGATCACCGGTTCGATGCGATCATCGCCGCTCTCGGCCCGGGCGACCGCGGGGCGGAGCCCGGGCCCGTCGCGGACGCGCTCATTCGCGAGCACGGGCCGGCGTCCGTCCGCCTGCTCACGTCCGCGCTCGCCGGCGCGACGTCCGTGATCTCGGCCGGCGGCGTCCTGTCCGGGGAGATCACCCGCGAGCGCCTCTGCGCCGGCGCGTCGCTGGTGCAACTCTACCGCGGGCTGGTCAACGAGGGACCCGGTCTGATCCAGAAGATCCTGGTATGCCTCGCCGGGTCACCGTGTCCCGGGCGGCCCGGCCTCGATCTCTCGCCGAGCACCCACCGCCAGGTCTGATCCTGAGTTCGTTCCGAGCGGGACGAACCGAGGACGCGCGAGTGGCCCGCGAACCGGTTTACCAGGTTTACCGGTTTTCGCACCAGAGCCCGCGAACCGCCACCGGCGAGCCAGGCCGGGTTCACAGGATGGCGGCGTGGACCACCTGCCCTTCGGCGACGAGTGCCGAGCCCTGGAGCCGCTCG
>CAZWXA010000231.1:0-6451 GCA_964637755.1 uncultured bacterium
ATCCTGCGCTCTTCGAGGAGACCAGCCGGAAGAACATCGCGCAGGACTGGCAGCTCGCGCTCCCCCTGGTCGCGGATCTGCTCCGCCGGAAGTCGTTCGCCAAGGCGTTGCCCCTCATCGAGGAGGCTCTCCGCGCGCTGCTGCGCCCCGGGACGAGAGAGACGTCGTGGGACCCGCGGGCGACGCTCTTGATCTCGCAGCCTGCCTTCCGGTACCGGAGCGACCGGCCCGCGGCGGCGTTCGGCCTCCTCGAAAGCTGGCGAAAGGTCGCCACCGCGCTCGACCAGGAGGAGATGGCCTGCGCTCTGGACCTTCAGCTCGCGGTCGGCCGGCGGTGGGCGGACGGGGAGGCCGTCCTGGAGGCGTTTCGGCGAGCATCACCACGCTTCTCGGGCATTGGCGACCGGCTCTTCGCGGATTGGCGGGCGCTCGTCGTGGAGGAGACCATCGAGCGGGGGCCGGACGAGCACGACGCTCCCGGGTCGGCGTGGGTCCGGGCCCTGGTGGACGCCGCCCGCGCCGGGGGCGGTGGCCCGCCGTCATTCCGCCGTGCCGTCCGGCAGTGGCTCGACGAGACGGGGCGCATGCCCGCCACGCTCCGGCGGACTCTTCCGGCGCTCGGGACGCTGACCTTCGACCTCGACGCCGGTTCCGTGCTGCGGAGGACGTTGCCAACGCTCCACCGGCTGCTGGCCCGGCGACCGGAGGGCGATCCTGCCTTGAAGGCCACGCGGCGCCGATGGGTCGAGGGACTGGGAGTGGCGGATCTGTTTCCCGAGGTGATCGAGTTCTGGAAGCGACACGCGGCCGATCTGGTCCCGGACCCCGCGGACGCTGTCGGGTCGAACTACGATGAGTGCGCCGAGTGGCTCGCCGCGGTCCTCGAACTGGACTCCGTGGCGTACCAGCGAATCGTGCGAGGGTGGGCCGCCCCCCACGCCCGCCGGAAGAACCTCTGGCTGGCCATCACCAGGAGGCGCCTGCCTTTGTGAGGGTCGTCCCGGGTCGGTGTAGCCGAGAAGGGGCCTCCTCCAGAAGGGACAGCGCCTCGCGTTACGGGCGGTCGATCGCCTGCCCCTGCGCCGGTCGGGAGACGCTCAGCGCGGGGCGCGGGCGCCGGGCCCTCGGTCGGCGCACGGCGAGCAGGCCGCGCGCCCGCGGTGGAGGGCCGCCTCGTACGTCTGCCCTCCACAGCGCTCGCAGCGGATGGGCTCGCCGGCTTGCTCGACGGGATCCCAGACGAGGGTGAGTGGGGCCGCGTCGCGCTTGCCCGCCAGCCGGCCGTGGAAGACGACGCGGGGCAGGTAGAGGCGCAGGACACTGAGCAGCGCGACCTCCGCCTCCAGGCGGTACTTGCGCTGGAGTTCCGCGAGCCGGCCCTCGCGCTCGAGCCGGATGGTCCCGAGCTTCGACGCGAGCGTCGACCGCTCCGGCGCCTCGGCCGGGAGCCGGCTCCCCTGGTCCTCGACCTCGCGGTGCAGCTCGTCGTAGTAGGCGGCCGCCCGGCCCGCCTCGCGCGCCAGCCGCGACTCGAGCTCGCGGCGGCGAACGCCCACGGGCGCCACCAGCCGGCGCTCCAGCTCGGCCCGCGCCGCCCCGTAGGCATCCGCGACGCTGGCCTCCGCGAGCATCGGCCACGCCTCGTGCGTGTCGGCAATCAGCCCGTGGCGCTCGATCGCCTCGGCGAGGCGGCGCAGGATGCGCAGGTCGGTGAGGCCGACGGCGACTTCGAGCAGCTCTTCCTCCCGGGCGTCCGACAGGTACCGCGCGCGGAAGAGGAACACCCCCGCCGGCATCCACCACGGTCTCCCGGTCACGGCACTCCAGGCGCCCTCTGCGAAGCGGTACGAGCGCGCCAGCAGCTCCGCCGTCCTCCGCGACGGGCTCACCGCGGCGTTCAGGAAGGCGCGCGCCACCCGGCCCGACTCGGTGGCGCGCCGCACGATCTCCTCCAGTGTCGGGCTGCCGAAGGTGACCAGCTCGGCGTCGAGCGCCTCCGCGAGCGCCTCCGGATCGAACGCGAGCTGCCGGGTCTCCACCTCCCCCGCCCCCGCAACCGGCCACAGCACCGTGAAGAGCCCGGGCGCCTGCTCCTCGACGGCGCCGCCAAGGCGCTCGAGTGCCTCGACCGTGAACGCTTCGACCGTCGCCGGCGCCCTCACGGGCCCCGCCCCGGCGCCAGGGCATCGCCGAAGATCCGGTCGTCGAGCGCCCGGATCTCCAGGTAGGCCCGCTTGGCCTCGAGCAGCCGGTCCCCGAGCGACTGCATCTCCCGCCGGAACGCCTCGCCGTCGTCCGCGGCGAGCCAGAGGTCGGTGACGAGATCCTCGAAGTCCTGGTCCGTGGCGAGCTGGCCGAGGATCATGTCGATCTCGCCGATGACCAGCTCGAACATGTTGATCTTCTCGTCCAGCACCTCGAGCAGCGTCTCCTCGATCGTGCCCGCAGCGACGAGGTTGAAGACGTGCACCTCCCGCGTCTGGCCGACCCGCGACAGCCGCCCGATCCGCTGCTCGATCCGCATGGGATTCCAGGGCAGATCGTAGTTCACGAGGCCGTGGGCGAACTGCAAGTTCCGCCCCTCGCCGCCCGCCTCCGTCGAGATCAGGATCCGGCACGGCCCCTCGAACGCCCGCACCGCCGCCTCCTTCCCCTGGCGCGAGAGGCCGCCGTGGTAGAGCACGAAGGGCTCCCCCGTCTCGCCCAGGAGGCGGGCCAGGTGCTCCTGCGTCGCGCGGTAGCGCGTGAACACGAGGAGCTTGTCCTTCCACGCGCGCGCCAGCTCGAGGAGCGCCTGGCTCTTGGCACCGCCGTCGATGCCGCGCGCGAGGGCCGCGAAGCGCTCGAGGCCCGCCTGCAGCGTCTCGCTCCAGCGCCGCTGCGCCAGCAGCCGCCCGAGCGTCGCCGCGGCCGCCGCCGGGCTCGAACCCAGCTCCATCTGGAGGGTCTGCGCCAGCATGCGGGTCACCTCCCCGCCGCGCCGGCCGTGCTCGCGCAGCAGGTCGGACAGCCCCGCGTAGAGCTCCCGCTCGGCGGCCCCAGGCGCGACGAGCACGGTGCGCGCGATCCGGCGCGTGAGGGCAACCTCCGTCGTGGCGCGCCGGTTGCGCACCATCACCTCCGCGAGCAGGCGCCGGAGCGCCTCGGGGTCGCGCGGCTCGCGCCGATCACCCCGGGCCACGTGGTCGCGGCGGAACGCCCGGAGGGTCCTGAGCTGCCCCGGCTGGAGCAGCGTCACCAGGTTGAACAGCTCCTCCAGATCGTTCTGCACCGGCGTCGCGGTGAGCAGGAGGAGGTACGTGCGCCGGAGGCGGTTGACGAACTGCCAGAGCACCGTCCGCGCATTTCTCAGGTGGTGGGCCTCGTCGACGATGACGAGGTCGTAGCCGATCTCGGCGATCACCCCCGCGTGTTCCGGCCGCTTCGCCGTGTGGAAGGACGCGACCACGCGCTCGAACCGCTTCCAGGCCCCGGGCCCTTCCTGCCGGAACGCCTCGTCGTCGTGGGTGACGAAGTCGAGGCAGAACTTCCGCCGGAGCTCCTCCTGCCACTGGAGGACCAGGCCGGGCGGGACCAGCACCAGCACGCGCCGGACGAGCCGCCGGCGCACCAGCTCGGAGAGGACGATCCCCGCCTCCACCGTCTTGCCGAGCCCGACCTCGTCGGCGAGCAGCGCGCGGCCGCGCATCCGGTTGAGAACGGTCTTGACCGCGGCGAGCTGGTGCTCGTACGGGATCACCTCCCGCAGGAACGGCAAGGAGACCAGCTCGTCGAAGCCCGGCGTGAGCGCCATGCCGTGCGCCCAGCGGTTCAGCTCCCAGGCGTCGAGCGGCGCGTGCCGGCCGTCGGCGAACGCCGCGAGCACCTCCGCGCTCGCGGGATCGAAGCGGACGGCGACGGCGCCGATGATCCGCGGAGCGGAATCGGCGACACCGTCGGACTGAGTGGCGCCGTCGGATTGGACAGCGGAGAGCAGATGGATGCCGAAGACCAGCGGGCTCGCCTCCTCGACCGCGAGCGTCAGCCGGGCCGCGTCGCGCGCGATCGGCGCGAACCCGGCCGGCCGGCTGATCCGGAGGAGGCCGCGCCCGCCGTCCCACACCGCCGGGGCCAAGCGTCCCGACGGGTCGCGGAGGGTGACCGGCGTCGGCTCTCCCGTCTCCGCCACGAGGTGCCGCAGTCCCCCGGTGAGGCAGACGCTTCCCGATTCCCATTCCGACCGCGTGACGGGGATCTCGAACCGGTCGCCGAGCTGAAGGGGCACGGGCGATTATAGTCGCGCCGGCTCCCGCCCTGACCAGGGCGCCGTCTTCCTCACGTGCCGGGCGCACGCCGCGTGCATCTCCTTCTCGATCGCACCCGGTCGCGAGCCCGATCAGCACCTGCGCGTCCTCGATCCCTCTGTTGTTGAGCAGCGATATCCCGATTTCATTGCTTCAGGCGTCTCGTGGCGTCGTGTCGCTGGCCTTCACCCGCTGCTCCAGGTCGCCGAGGATGTCCTCGATCTGGCCGAGAGCGGAGCGCAGGTCGTCGCACGGCCTCGCCCCTGTCCGCGCCCGTGTCGGGCGGCTGCTCACCCGCCGCCAGCTCGAGCCCGCCCACGACACGGCGGCCGACCCGCTCGCCGAAGTCTCGCCCGTCCTGGCCGGAAGGTCACCGCCGTCTTCACCGCGCCCGGCCGTTCACCCGCGCCGTGCCTCGTGCTAGTCTGGCGGCATGCTGACCGCGCTTCATCGGGTCCTCGAAGCTGAACCGGACGTCGCCTACGCGTTGCTCTTCGGCTCCGCGGCCAGGGGCACGGCGCGCCCGGGGAGCGATGCCGACGTCGCCATCGAGCTCCGCGCCGGCGCCGCGCGAGACGTGCGCGCCGTCGGCGGCCTCGCCGCGCGGCTGGAATCCGCCGTCGGACGCCCCATCGACCTGGTGCTTCTGGACGAGGCGCCCGCGCCGCTCGCGTACCGCATCTTCCGCGACGGACGGGTGCTTGTCGAGCGGGACCACGCCGCCCTGGTCGCCCGCAAGGCGCGAGTCTTGCTCGACTACCTCGACTTCAAGCCCGTCGAGGAGCTCTGTGCCGAGGGGATCCTGCGGGCCGCCGCCGTCCGTGGTCGATAAGGCGCTCGTCGCCGCGAAGGTCGCCGCCGTCCGCGATGCCACGGCCCGCGTGCGCGCCGTGCTGCCCGCGTCGATGGAGGCCTTCGTCACCGACCGTACCGCCCGCGAGGTGGTCACGCTCAACATCTTCGTGGCGATCCAGGCCTGTCTCGATCTGGCGGCACACTGGCTCGCAGACGCAGGGTGGGAGATGCCCGGGGCTTACGCGGACGTCTTCACGGTGCTGGCCCGCCAGGCCGTCATCCCGGACGAGCTCGCCGCCCGCCTGGCCGCGGCCGCCGCGTTCCGCAACCTCGTCGCGCACCAGTACGGCGTCCTCGACTGGCGTCGCGTGTATGCCCTGGCCGCCTCCGATCTCGGCGACCTCGACGCCTTCTGCGCGGCCCTCGCCGATCGGGTCCACGATCAGCTCTGATTGTGCTCGCCGACGCTGGAGTGGCTTCGTCGAGGTGCGGCCGATCTGGCCCATCGGAAGAGGCGAACGCAGGCGGCACCGCTTCCCATAGCGCCTGGGCCAGCGTGCAGAAGAGTGAAAACGAACGCGTGAGGCGGATTCCTCCGACTTGAACCAGCGCGAGAACGCCTGGTCGATTGGCGCCCTCTTCCTCACGTGCCGGGCGCACGCCCCCGTCCCACCCCGACCGAGCCCCAAGGAGCCCTCGGTCGAGGACTCCCGATCGCTACCAGCACCCGCTCGCCGATGCTGGCCGCGGACCGCTCGACCTCCTCCTGGACCCCGCGCCGGGGGTGCTATGCTCCGCGCCCAGGGGAGGGACTTCATGAACGACGGGCCGGACTTTCTCCCTGCGACCGACCTGCCGCGATTCGTGCGGGAGCTGATGGAGTTCGTCGATCTCGGGGCGGCGGACCTGGCCGCCATCCGCCGCACCGCGCCGGTGGTGCTGGAGCACGAGCCCGTGCTCACCCGGGACGTCTACGATCACTTCCTGAGATTTCCGTCGACCGCGCAGTTCTTCCTCCAGGCGGACGGCACGCCGGACACCGAGCGTCTCCAGCGCCGCCGGCACAGCCTCGGACGCTGGCTCCGCCAGACCGCGGAGGCGGCGATGACGCACGAGTTCGTCTACTCCCTCCTGACCATCGGCCTCTCGCACAGCCACCGCACGCACGGGCCGGGCGGGAGCGTCCCCCCGCACTTCATGGTCGGCGCCATGAGCCTGCTGCAGACGAGCCTCGCCCGGCTGTTTCAGCGGGAGCTCGGTGAGCCGCGGGAGGCGCTCGAGGCCGCGGTGGCGTGGAACAAGCTCATGCTGGTCCACCTGAACGTCCTGCTGCTCGGCTACCTGTCGAGGCGCTCGCCCACGCGTCCGTCCGC
>CAZWXA010000232.1:0-6448 GCA_964637755.1 uncultured bacterium
CATCGATCGCGTCACACCCTGATCGCATCACGCCCTCTCAGCCCTCTTCGCCCAGGTACACCTGCCGGACCCTCGCGTTCCCGCGCACCTCGGCGGGCGTGCCCTCCGCGATGACCCGCCCCTGGTGCAGCACGAGCACGCGCTCCGCCACGCTCCAGACGACGTCCATGTCGTGCTCCGTGAAAAGCACCGTCAGGCCGCGCTCGCGCGAGATCGACACGATCAGGCGCATGAGGTCGCCTCGCTCGGCGGGCGCCATCCCGGCCGTCGGCTCGTCCAGGAGCAGGACCGCCGGCTCGTTCGCGAGCGCAATGGCCAGCTCGAGCTTCTTCAGATCGCCGTAGGCGAGGACGCCGGCGGGGCGGGCGGCCTGGTCGGCGAGTCCGACCAGATCGAGAAGCGCCCGCGCTCGGTCCACCTCGAGGCGCGTCGCCGGAGTGAAGAGGGTCAGGCTCCGGCCGGCCGACGAGAGTAGGGGAACCTGCACGTTCTCGAGCACGCTCAGCGTGGCGAAGGTGGCGGTGATCTGGAAGGTGCGGCTCACTCCCCGCCGCCAGATCAGGTGTGGGGGCAGCCCGGAGAGGCGCACGTCGCCGAGCCACACCTCGCCCGCGTCCGCGGCGAGCTGGCCGGTGAGCATGTTGAACAACGTCGTCTTGCCGGCGCCGTTGGGTCCGATGAGCGCCCGCATCTCGCCCCGGGCCAGCTCGACGCTGACGCCATCGACGGCGCGAACGCCGCCGAACGCCTTGCGCAGATCGCGGACGCTCAGGACCACCGCGCGGGAGCCGCTGGCAGATCGTGCCGAGCCAGGATCACCGCGGGGCACGATCGGGGCGGCGCCGAGCGACGCCGAGGATGCCGCGGGGGAACGCGATGACCAGCGCGATGAGCACGCCGCCGAGGACGGCCTGCCAGTACTCCGTGTACCGGCTCACCGCGGTGTCGAGCAGCGTGTAGACGGCCGCCCCGAGCGGTGCGCCGGCAAGGCTCTGCACGCCGCCCAGCAGCACCATCACGACCGGCTCGATCGACACGCGCACGGTCAGGGCCTCGGGAAACACGCTGCCCTTGAGGAACACGAACGTCGCGCCGGCGAGCCCGCCGAAGAAGCCGGCGACCACGAAGGCGACGAGCTGGTGGCGGCGGACGTCGACGCCGACCGCCTCCGCGCGCCGCGCGTGATCCCGCGCCGCCCGGAGCGTCAACCCGAAGGGTGCCTGCTCGATGAGGGCGAGCAGCGCCACCCCGCCCCCGCATGCGGCCAGCGCGAGGTAGTAGAAGCGGAGCGGGGTGGCGAGCCACGGCGCCGGCCACACGCCCAGCAGCCCGTTGTCGCCGCCCGTGAGGCCGTACCACTGATGAGCGACCGCGTAGGCGATCTGGGCGAAGGCCAGGGTGAGCATGGCGAAGTAGATGCTCGACAGGCGGACGCAGAAGTAGCCGATCACGACGGAGCCGGCGGCCGCGACCAGCGGTGCCGCCGCGAACGCCAGCGGCATCGGCAGGCCGGCCCGCAGCATGAGGAGGGCGGCGCCGTACGCGCCCAGGCCGAAGGCCGCCGCGTGGCCGAACGAGACCATCCCGCCCGTTCCCATCAGCAGGTGCAGGCTCGCCGCGAAGAGCGCGAACGCGAGCACCTCCACCAGGAGCCAGACGGCGAACGCCGGCAGCAACGGCGGGATCAGGACCAGCGCCGCCGCCAGGGCGGCGAGCCACGAGCGGGGCACCGCCGCCCCATCGAGCGCGGGCGGGCCAGCGCCTGCCCGATCCTGGCTGGCCGCCGTGCCGAGAAGGCCCCGCGGCCGCACGATCAGGATCACCGCCATGACGACGAAGATCAGCACGAGCGACGCGTTCGGCAGGACGAGCACGCCGAACGCATCGATCACGCCGATCAGGACGGCCGACAGGAGCGCCCCGAACACGGACCCCATGCCCCCCACGACCACGACGACGAACGCCTCGGTGATGATCGTCGTGTCCATGACGCTGGTCAGCGCCTGCCGCGGCACCTGGAGGGCGCCCGCCAGCCCCGCCAGGAACGAGCCGAGCGCGAAGACCGACGTGAAGAGGCGCGCCTCGTCGACGCCGAGCACCGCGACCATCTCGCGGTCGAGGGTCGCCGCCCGGATGAGGATGCCGTACCGCGTACGGTAGAAGAGCGCCCAGAGGGCGAGCGCCACGGCCGGGCCGACCACGATCAGCGCGAGATCATAGGTCGGGAAGAGCTGGCCCGCGACCGACACCGCTCCCGTCAGGCCGGGCGCCGCGGGGCCCGTCAGGTTCTCCGTGCCCCAGGCCAGGCGCACGCCGTCGGCGATGACGAGCACGAGCGCGAACGTCAGGAGGAGCTGGTACAGCTCGGGCGCGCGGTACACGCGCCGGAGCAGCACCACTTCCACGACGGCCCCGAGCCCGGCCACGACGAGCGCCGCCGCGAGCCCGGCGGCGTAGAACGCGCCCGGCCCGGCGGGCAGCCGCTGGGTGAGCGTGTACGTGAGGTACGCGGCCAGCATGTAGAACGACCCGTGGGCGAAGTTCACGATGCGCGTGACGCCGAAGATCAGGGAGAGGCCCGAGGCGATCAGGAAGAGCACCATCGCGTGGGCGAGCCCCGACAGGAGCTGGACCAGCACAAGGGACGCGGACATGGAGAGAGGCTACCACCGTGGTGCCGCCGGGAGCCTCTTGAACGCGCAATCGGATGCTTGCATACTGCGGTGCCGGGTCACCGTGCCCCGCGACGGGCGCGACGGACCGGACCAGCAGGATGCGAAACACGCAGCAGGCCGCTCGAAGAGGGGCCGCAACCGGGCCTGTCCGGCCGCCTGCCAGGAGCGACATGAGCCGGCTGCTCATCACGAACGTGACGATCATCGACGGCAGCGGAGCCCCGCCATTCGCGGGAGAGGTGCTGATCGACGGAACCCGGATCGCCTCGGTCACCCGGGAACGCACCGGGGCTTCGAATAGACCGGTGGGGCCTCCGGAAGGACCAGCGACGACCATCGACGGTGGCGGCGCCACGCTGATGCCCGGCCTCGTGGAGCCGCACGCGCATCCGAGCTTCCCGGACGCGAGCTGCCGGGACGACTTCACGAAGCTGCCGCCGGAGGAGCACGTCCTCGTCACGATGCGCAACGCCGGAACGCTGCTCGACTCCGGCTATACCAGTTGCCTCTCGGGGGCCTCCGCCAAGCCGCGCCTCGACGTCGTCATCCGGAACGAGATCACCGCCGGCAGGATTCCGGGACCGCGCTACCTGGCGAACGGCCCGGAGATCACCGTGACCGGCGGTCTGGGCGATTCGAACGCCCTGCATCTCCCGCATCACGTCAGCCCGACCTTCTGCTGGATCGTGGACGGACCCGGCGACATGCGCCGGGTCTGCCGTACCCTGGCCAGGGAGGGTGTCGACCTCCTCAAGCTGAACATCTCCGGCGAGGCCTCCCTCCCGCACGCCCGCTCCGAGGCGACCGTGATGAACGACGCGGAGGTGGCGGCCTGCGTCGAGGTGGCTCGCGCCCGCGGTCTGCGTGTCTGCTCGCACGCGCGGAGCGCCGGGGCCGTCAAGATGGCCGTGCGGCACGGCGTCGAGATCATCTACCACGCGAACTACGCGGACGACGAAGCGCTCGATCTCCTCGAAGCGGGCCGGGACCGCTTCTTCGTCGTCCCGGCCCTCGGCGCGACCCACCGCGTGTGCTACGCGGCGAGCGAGTGGGGCGTGACGCCCGCGCTGGCGCGCGCGCAGGGCCTCGAGCGGGAGATCGAGGCGTCCGTCGAGACGATCGGCCGGATGCGCAAGCGGGGCATCCGCGTCCTGCCGGGCGGCGACTACGGGTTCGCCTGGAATCCCCACGGCACCTACGCGCGGGATCTCGCCCTCTTTGTCGACGTGCTCGGCTTCACGCCGATGGAAACGCTCGTGGCGGCCACCCGCCACGGCGGGGCGATCATGGGTCTGCCGGGCGAGCTGGGACAGGTGAAGCCGGGCTATCTGGCCGACCTCCTCCTCGTTGACGGCGACCCGCTGGTGGACATCACGCGGCTCCAGGGCCCGGCGAAGATCCTCATGATCATGAAGGACGGGAGACTCCACAAGGAGCCACCCGCCCGGCTGACAGAACCCCGCGGATCGGCCGTCCTTCCCGGTACCCGGGCATAGGCGCCGGCGCAGCGGCCCCGGGCCGGCCACCGCCGGGCCTTGCAGGCTGTTCAGGCAGGGCCAGACGCAGGACGGCGGAAGGTCCGCCGAGCAGCGACGCGGCGAGGCTCGAGTCGATCGTGACGACTCGGGCGTACGTGGCCGTTCGAGCCGAGTCGAGCGCGCGCCTTGGTGAGGTCCAGTCCAGCTCACGGCCAGAGGAGAACGGAATGCAGGACACGGTGGGATTCATCGGGCTCGGTACCATGGGAATGCCGATGGCAACGAACCTGGCCAGGGCCGGCGTCGAGACCGTGGTGTACGACGCGAACCCGGCGGCGTGCGCCGAGGCTCTCGAGACAAGGGGGATCAGCGTCGCCGGCTCCGCGGCTGACACGGCCGCGCGGAGCGGCGTCCTCTTCACCTGCCTGCCGAACAATGCCATCGTGCGCGGCGTCTACCTCGAGCCCGGCGGCGTCGCCGCCGGCGCCCGCCCCGGCCTGGTCACTTGCGACTGCTCCACCGTGAGTCCGGAGGTGACGCTCGAGATCCACGCGGCCCTGAAGGCCCGGGGCGTCCATCACATGGATACGCCGATGCTCGGATCGAGGCCCCAGGCGGTCGAGGGCCAGATCTTCTTCATCGTCGGCGGAGAGGCCGCGCAGGTCGACCGGATCGCCAGGTACCTCGAGATCATGGGCAAGCAGCACATGTACGTGGGCCCGTCCGGCATGGCCAACCGAGTCAAGCTGATCCACAACGGCCTGGCCGCGGTCACCTCGGTGGCGGTGGCGGAAGCTCTCGCCACGTGCGTCCAGTCCGGGGTGGACCGCGACGTCTTCTACGAGGTCGTGCGCAACGGGGGCGGCATGGCCTACGGGACCTACTTCGAGCGGCGCGCCAAGCGCATCTTCGACGGCGACTTCACGCCCACGTTCATGCTGGAGCTCATGCGGAAGGACGCCACCCTCGCCCTCGACCTCGCGCGGTCGCTCCAGGTTCCGGCGCCGATCCTGGAGGAAGCGAAGCGCACCTACGACGAGGCCCTGGACAGCGGCTGGGGCAAGGAAGACTTCTCGGCAGTGTCCCACGTGATCGAGAAGCGGATCGGGCGGAAGCTCTCCGCGCGATAGACATCGCGAGCCTACCCGCCCGAGCGGATCTTCCTGATCTCCTCGTCGGACGGCAGCACCTTCTCCCCGGGGACGTACTCGTGGTTCACCATGATGCCGACGCCGCGCCGGGCGTCGAGCTTCGTCGTCCCCACCCAGGCTCCCATGGTCGACTGCCCGTCCACCGCGCGGAACGTCACCGGCCCGATCGGCGTCTCGATCCTGAGGCCGCGGAACGCGGCCGAGAGCCCGTCGGCGTCGGCGTCCGGCCCCGCGCGGCGCAGCGCCTCCGCGATCGACAGGAAGGTGATGTAGCCGACGAGCGATCCGAGCCGCGGCTCCCTGCCCGTCCGCTTCGTGAAGCGCTCGACGAACTGCCGGTGGGCGGGCGCCGCGATGTCGTACCAGGGGTAGCCCGTCACCAGCATGCCCTCGGGCGCTTCGGTCTTGAGCGGGTCCATGTACTCGGGCTCGCCCAGGAGGATCCCCACGACGAACGTCTTCTGGAAGAGACCGCGCTTCTGGGCCTCGCGCACGAAGGCGAGCCAGTCCGAGCCGAACAGCGACACGTAGAGCGCGTCCGGGCTCTGGTTCAGGATGGCAGTGACGTACGGGCCCGGTTCCAGCTTGCCGAGCGCGGGCCAGTGCTCGCCGGCCAGCTGCACGTCGGGCTTCAGCTCCTTCAGGCGGTCCCGGAACGTCTCCCACGCGCGCTTGCCGTACTCGTAGTTCGGGCCGATCGTGGCCCACCGGACGTGCTTGAGCCGGGCGGCCTTCTCGGCGAGCATCCTGCCCTGCTCGAAGGTATTGGGACGGACGCGGACGACGTAGGGATGACCCTTCGACCAGGTGAGCGCCTCGGTGAGCGGCTCGGCCGCGACATACATCACCTTGTGCTGCTTCGCCCAGTCCGAGATGGCCAGCCCGACGTTCGAGAGAAATCCGCCCGCGAGCAGCGTCACGTGGTCGGCGGTGACCAGTTCCTGGGCGAGCTTGATCGCCTCGGCCGGCTGCCCCTTGTCGTCCCGGAAGAGCACCTCGAGCTTCCGGCCGTTGACACCGCCCCTGGCGTTGATCTCGTCCACGGCCATCTCGGCGGCCTGACGGTAGGGCCCCGTGAACGGCGCGCCGATGCCGCTGTAGGAGTTGATCTCGCCGATCCGGATCGGCGCCTGGGCGCCGGCCG
>CAZWXA010000233.1:0-718 GCA_964637755.1 uncultured bacterium
CGGCGGGCCCCCGGGGATTCTTGCTCAGGCTCTGAGTGCGGCCCGGCGCGGCCATCTCGAGGTCGCTCACGATCGGAGCCACCGCCTGCGACGCGAGGCTGGCGTTCACGAGCTCGACCCGCACCTCGACTGGCCTCTTGGGATCGTCGGCGCGAAAGACCTTGGCGTTGGGATCGCGCTGGCCGAGGTGATTGACGCCGTTGAAGACGTTTTCGGCGCGCCCGTCCCAGAACTGGCGGTGGTTGAACACCGCGTTGATCACCGATGGGGTGTTGCGCGGCTCGACCCGGCGGGTGTTCGCCCCGCCGACGGAAAAGCCCTGGGGGTCGCTGCCATCGCCGAGATGATGGACGCCCTGCGACGACACGGCGTCGTTGCTGTCGGAAGTCGGATCGAGCGCGCCGCGGACGCCGGGGTCGGCGAGCCTGGTCAGGGGGAAGTCCGAGGCCTCGAGCTGGTGGTTCGGACCTGTGCCGGTCGAGTAGGTGAGGTCCGCGTCGGGCGCGTGCCTCAAGCCCGGGTTCACCTGGTTCTTCGTTCGCGGATCGGCGCCGGCGCGGAAGTGGCAGCTCCCGCAGGCCTGCACGCCGTCGCTCCCGACCTGCATGTCCCAGAAGAGTGCCTTGCCGAGTGCGCGCGCCATGACGGGGTCCTTGACGAAGTCATCCAGGTTCGACGGCGCCGGCACCGCGACCGCCCGCAGGTCACCCGGCAGGCT
>CAZWXA010000233.1:728-2132 GCA_964637755.1 uncultured bacterium
CGCGCTGAGCAGGCTGGCCAGGTCGCTGCTCAGCGGAGGGTTGGGTACGCGGGGAATGGTGCCGTCGGGCGGCGCCTGAGCGAGGACGAATGTCCCACCGGCGGTCAGTGCCGCCGCAGTCACGAATACGGTAACGGTTCTCCGAATCGATCGCATGTGGCCCTCCGTGGGCGTAGCTTCGACGTCGAACTCAGCTACGGAACACTTCTACCACCCGGCTTGAGCGGAGATGGGATGAACCGGCTGACCCCCGCTCAACGTGGAGGCCTACAGTACCCCACACAAGGACAAGGCGCTCACGGGCGCAGCGAGGAGGAGGCCAACCATACTATGTTGGTATCGACGTGCACAAGAACGAAAGTCAGATCTGCATCGTGGCTGAGGGGGGCAACTGCTCACGACCACGGACGCCCGGGGTGCGCCGGCTGCGGACCGTGCCCCGCGTGGGCCCGGTGACGGCCGCGGCCTTTGTCGCGGCGCTGGACGACGCGCAGCGCTGTCGCCGGGCGCATGAGGTCGAGGCCTCCCTGGCGCCCCCACCCTCGACTGCTCCCATGCGCCGGCGCGCTCAGGATCGCCACCTCAAGAGCGCGAATAGAAGGCTGACGGGACCTCGCCTGCGACCGGATGGCAGCACTGCCTCGACTCTTCTCAGCCCCCCCGCCCCGGATACCCGGGGCCGCTCGCTCTTCTCTGCCCCCCAGCGTCGCTTCGCATCGATCGCGCACGGCTTTCCCCTCGCCGGGGGGAAGGTTCTCGGCCGCCCTCCGCCTTCTGAGCCTTCCTGACTGTCCTCGGCGAGGCCAACATCCCTTGACCTTGCCTCTGAGGCGAGCGAGCCTTGCTCGCGCTCGGGAGGACAAGCGAAACGGCCGGTGGGGTTGGCGAGGCGAAAGGGCCTTTGGACCGACTATCCCCTAAAGCCATTTGACGGTGTATCGCCCGCGTGCCACCGCATGATCGAGTCGCTCGAGTTCCTCGACGCCTCCGGCTACACGCGGCGCTGCCCGCGCAACCGCCATGCGATCAAGACCGACCCGACCAGCAGCAGAGTCGCGGGTTCGGGCACGGAACTGGCGCCGATCGTCAGGTTGTCGATACCGAAGTGCCCATTCGTCGTGGTCGCACCGCCGCTCAAGCCGAGATGGATCGACTGGATCATCAGGTCCGAGGTGATCCCGAAGAACAGGCTGGGATCTCCTCGCGAGCCTCCCGCGCCGAGCGCAACGTCGAGCGTGCTGAGGTCACCGAAGGTGATGAAGGCGGAATAGCCGGCGGGGCCACGCTACCCGCCAGTGGCTCTCCGCCCGTCCGACCAGCGCTGGGTGTAGCTGTCGCAGATGCGCCTCAAGAAGGAGTCGTAGTGCAGGGGATCGCCAACTTGCGGCGCGGGTGCCGACACAA
>CAZWXA010000233.1:2142-6446 GCA_964637755.1 uncultured bacterium
TCATGGCTTACAACAATGGCGCCGTTCGCCTCAAGACCAGGAGCATCACCGCGCGCCGACCGTTGCGGCAACGAACGAAGCAGGGACATCGTCTCCTGGACGAGAGCCCTCACGTTTCGATGAAGACTGATCTCTGGTCTGAGAGGGGACCGGAATCGCTCGGACATGTTGACGACGGTGAGACAGGCGGCAATCGACTCGGGATCATATCGGTGGACGAACTGGTGAAAGGAATCCAGGTCGCGCTGGCGGTTTCGACGTGCCTTGCCGTGTTCCGTCATGACCGTCTTGGCTTCGATCGCGATGCGGATGGTTGCGGGTGGCACCTTGACGACTCTGTCTGCAGCGGTCGCCGGCTTCGCGAGACCGCCCGGGGGCGGACCAAGAACCAGGTCGATGTTCCACTGACTCCCGGCGACGATGATCTTGCGGTTGATGTCATAGACCAGGCGCCCCGCAACGGCGTGCTCGGCCATCTTGGGGCACATGGCCAGGAGGTCTTCCAGCACGAGCTCACAGAGGATCTTCCCGTGAACATTCGACCGCGGGTGGTAGCCAGCCTCCCGGAGATGTGTGACGAACTTCTCCGGCGCCGACACTAGTGCGCGATCGCCACGGCCAGCCGCCGGGCACCCGCGCGGTACTTCGCCTCCGCCTCGCGCGTGCGCCCGTCGGCCAGCACGAACTTCACGGAGGCCCGAAGGTCAGTCTGCCGGAAGCGCGACCGACCGATCTCGAGGTATCCGGGCTCGATCTCGTATCCGATGCTCGATCGGTGAGCGTCGATCGCCGCCGCAGTTGTCGTTCCGGTGCCCCAGAATGGATCGAGAACGACGTCTCCAACGAAGGAGAACATGTTGATGAGGCGAAACGCGAGCTCCTTCGGGTAAGGGGCCGGATGCCCGAGGAGTCTGGCCTGCCCCGGAATATCGGTCCAGACCTGCCGGAACCAGCGATCGTGGTCCTCACGCTCGAGGACACTGAGCGCCCGTTGCTGCGGGGTGGGGGCGCGATACGCCCCGGGCTTTCGGAAGATGAGCACGTATTCGACGTCGTTCTTGATGACGGCATTCGGTTCATAGGGCTTGCCGAGGAATGGGGACCCGTTTCCCTCGACCTCGGTCGCGGCGTTGGCGATCTTGTACCAGAAGATCGGGCTGAGATAGTCGAAGCCGAGCTCGACACACGCCCGCGAAATGTCGGCGTGCAGGGGTACGACGCTGTGGCGACCGGCCTTGCGACGGGACAGGCACACGTCGCCAACCACTACGCAGAGGCGCCCACCGGGCACGAGGAGCTGGAAGCAGCGCCGCCAGACACGGTCGAGCTCGTGGAGGAACGCTTGATAGTCGGGAAGGTTGCCGAGCTGCACCCCGGGACGATCAGGATACTCCTTCAAGTTCCAGTAGGGCGGGGAGGTGACGACAAGGTGAAGGAGCGGCTCCGCACCCAGGTGCTCCATCAGCCGCCCGTCGCCCTCGTAGATGCGGTGGGTGGTATGAAGGATCGCCGGCTGCTGTGCCCATGCCTGTCTCTTGGCGGCGAACTTGGCTTCGACGGTCGGCTCGCGCTTCTCAGATCGCATGGTGACCCCCGGCGGCTTGCTGGCCTGAAGCCTACTGTATCTAGAGGGACTGGTCAACCCATGCCCTCAATGTGGCACCATACACATGAGGACCCGGATCGGCAAGAGGCTTTGCGGCGGGTCTCGCGCGTCCCGGGACCGGCCCGTCCCCGGGCCGTCAGTCCTCGAGCACGATGACGTCGCGCGCGTCGAGGCCGCACGCCACTGGCTGGCCGGCCGCCTCCGCCTCGCGCCGCGTCGAGGTGGCCACCACGCGCTGGCCGTCGGGCAGCTCGAGGACGTGATCGACGTTCGTGCCGCGGTAGATCACGTCCCGCAGCGTGGCCTCGATCCGGGCCTCGGAGAGGTCGGCGCTCGCGCCCACCCGCAAATGCTCGGCGCGGATGGCGACGTCGATTCGAGGGCGATCGGGCCCGGGCCCATTCTCGACCGGCACCTCGATGACCCGGCCGGCGATCGCCACCCGGATCCGCCCGTCGCCGGCGCCGAGGAGGTCCGCGGCGACGATGTTGCAGCCGCGAAAGAAGCCGGCGACGAAGCGCGTGCGGGGACGCCGGAAGAGCCGCTCGGGGGCGTCGCACTGGACGCAGCGGCCCCGGTCGAGCACCGCGATGCGGTCGCTCATCGTCAACGCCTCCTCCTGGTCGTGCGTGACGTAGAGGAAGGTGGTGCCCGTCTTCTGCTGGATGTGCTTCAGCTCCGCCTGCATCTCGCGCCGGATCTTCTCGTCGAGGGCCGAGAGCGGCTCGTCGAGCAGGAGCAGCGAGGGCTCGAGCGCCAGCGCGCGGGCGAGCGCGACCCGCTGCTGCTCGCCGCCGCTCAGCGAGGTGACGTCCCGGAGCGCCATGCCTGCGAGCCCGACGAGGCGGAGCAGGCCCGCCACCTTCTCCTCGATCTCGGGGGCCGACCGGCGGCGGACGCGGAGGCCGTAGCCGACGTTCCGCGCGACGTTCATGTGCGGGAAGATCGCGTACTGCTGGAACACCATGCCGAGGTTCCGGCGCCAGGGCGGCACCCCGCCGACGTCCTTCCCCGCGATCAGGATGCGTCCGGAGTCCGGCTGCTCGAGGCCCGCGATCATCCGCAGGATCGTCGACTTGCCCGACCCGCTCGGTCCGAGGAAGGTGAAGAACTCGCCGCGGTGGACCGTGAGCACCAGGCGGTCGGCCACGACCGTCCGGTCGAAGCGCTTGGTGACGTCCTGCAGGTCGAGGATCGCCTCGGCCATCTACGCCGACACGCCCCGCGGGGTCCTCCCGGACGCCGCCGGGATCAGGGCACGCCTCGAGGCGACCGCCGCCGCCGCCCGGCCTGCGCGCCGATCGCCGGCGTCATGCGCGGTCGTCCGTTGCGGCGCCGGCTCGGCTCGACAGGGAGACGCTCAGGACGATCCGGACCGCCTCGACCATCGTCCCGAGACTCATCGAGGCGAGGTCGGCCCGCTGGTGCGTCTCGAGGCTCCGCCCCTCGCGCATGTCCTCGAGCAGGCTCGCGACCTGCTCCGGAAGGTAGGGCAGGTGGACGAAGCCGGAGGGCACGCCGGCCCGGGCCTGCTCGGTGGCGAGAAACGCGTACATCGTCGCGTTGCAGAGGAAGGTTCCGGCCGAGGTGGACAGGCGCGCGGGAATGCCCGCCTCGAGGAGAGCGCGCTCGATCGCCCGGAGCGGCAGGGCCGAATGGATCGCCAGCGGGGCTCCGGCCTCGACCGGGTCGTCGCGGAGCACGACCCCTTCGTTGTCGGGGATCTCGAAGTCCGCGAGGTTCAGGGCGACCCGCTCGAGCCTGACCGCGGGCTCACCCGGGAAGAGCCCGAGGCTCAGGACGAGGGCCGGATCGGTCTCGCTCATCAGGTCGCGCACGCGCTCGCGGAGCCGTCCGAACGACACCGGGAGGACGCGGCCGACGACCCGGTGGCCCTCGACGTCGAGGCCATCGATCTGCTTCACGACCTCGGCCGCGGGATTGATTCCCCGACCGCCGTATGGCTCGAACCCGGTGACGAGTGCCACGCTGCCGTTCATGGTGTTTCCTCGGACTCGAGGGCGTCTCGGGGTGCCGTGCCCGCGATCCTCTCGAGCCTCAACGGTCGTTCGCTCACCGCGGTGGCTGTCGCCTCTACTTCCGCCTTCGACCGCCGACCTTGGTGACGACGCCGGTCAGATCCGGGCTCGCGGACAGCACGACGCTGACACGCTTGCCCACGTGGCGCTCGAGGACTGACTTCACGGTGTCGGCATCGCGCACATCCAGCTTCGTGTCCTGGCCTCGTGCGGGGGACAGGGGAAGACTCACGGCGCAGACAAAGGCCAGGGCAGCACACGTACGGCTCGCGCGCATCGGGGGTGTCTCCTTTCGACGACCGAGAGAGAGTCAAGGTCATCGCTCAGGCGCATTCGCCGGAACGCCTTGGCGTCGGCCCGGCGGAATACCTTGCACGGGTCCGCGAGAGGTCCGTGCGACACTTCACCCGGAATCGCCCTCGCGGCGGGTCGCTTCCTGCCAGGAGGGGAGCGCGCATGCACACCTCCGGTCCGCCACGCCGAGAGCGTCTGGAAAGTGTGCTGCGAGAGTAGCTTGGCGAACGAGCACGGTCAAGAACGGAGTGGGCGCGACCGGCACCCCCGACGGGCTCGATGACGTGCGGCTGCCCAGAAGCTGGAGGAGGAGCGTGGGGACGGTCGAGAAGAACACCGGCGGGGACTGGCCTCTGCCCCCTGGG
>CAZWXA010000234.1:0-6437 GCA_964637755.1 uncultured bacterium
TGGCCACACTGGTCACGAGACGCCGATGGATCATCGCGCGCTCCCGGGTCGAGTCTCTCGCGTCAGACCGTGTTCGGGCCACGCCGCGGGCGCGCGGGGAGGCGGGGCGCACTCGAGGTGGGCTGACGCCCCAGGTGAGCGAAGGCTGGTCAGTGGCCGCCGGCGCGGGCGAGGAGCCTCCAGCCCCAGCCGCTGGCCGGCCGATGCACCGTGCGCTCCGCGATGTAGTGCCGCGCGAGAGCAAGCTGGCCGGCGCGCAGAGCGGCCTCGATCAGCGTGAGGCTCAGGACGTCCCGCTGAGCATGGCTGCCGCCGAATCGGTGAGCCCGGTCGCGATTCGGCTCGAGCTGGGCGACCGCCTCGGTGTACTGGCCGCGTCCGAAGGCACGGACTGCCCGGCAGACCGGCAGTCCCACCTCCCGGGTCATCATGACGTTCGTGCCCCGGCCGTGCTCCGCTGTCCACTCCAGGTCCGCGAGCAGGCGCGCCGCCTCCTGCTCTCGTCCCGCCATGGTGAAGGCCAGCATCGCGTGAAGGTCGTTGAACGCGTAGAAGCCGCGCTCGCCGTCGAGCCGCTTCGCCCAGTTGTCGGCGACCGCGTCCGCCCGACCGCCGAGGTCGACGCCGTCGAGCGCGAGGCGCCAGAGGAGCGCAGTGGCGTCGAGCAGCTGGAGCGCCGTCTCCGGCGGCTCGGAGTGCACGCGTGTGTCGTGGATGGCGAGCGCGCGGCCGTACTGCTGACGGTCGACGTAATAGAGGGCCAGATGCCAGAAGTTGTGGAAGGCGAACCCGTTATCGGGGGCCCAGTCTCCTTCCCGGGACTCGAGCCACTCGATCCCCTCGTCGATGCGGCCCTGCATCTCCATGACGTGGGTTACCGCGTGGACGGCCCAGCCATCCTTCGGCTGGAGGGCGAGCGCGCGGCGCCCGGTCTCCTCGGCCTCGGGATACTGGTTGCACTCCTCGAGGCCGAAGGCGTGCATGCCGAGCAGATAGGAGTAGCCGGGCGCGGCGGGGCTCCAGCTGGGGAGGATCCGCGAGATCCGGTTGCGCAAGTTGAGGGCGTCCCCGCGATAGAAGTCCATGAGGTGGGCCGACTGGGCGGCGAAGGCGTCTCGGGGATGGTCGACCAGGACGCGGTCGAAGACCGCGCAGGCGCCGTCCCAGTCGCCGTCGACCAGACGGCGGGCGGCGAGCGCGAGGGCGCGCTCCCGGTCATTGGCCGCCGGCAGGAAGCCCTCGGCGGCCTCAACGCTGGTCCTGGCCTGGACCGCGTAGCGCTGCTCGGTGAAGGTCATGAGCACGGTGGCCCGGAACAGGTGGCCGAGCACGAAGTCCGGCGCTTCGGCCAGGGCTTGGTCGATGGTAGCGATGGGATCGCCAACATAGCGCTGGTACTGGACGAGCGCAGTCTCGTAGAGATCGCGCGCGGAAGTTGTCCCACACGAGACGGGAACCCCTCGGGCATCGTGAGGCATCGCGCATGCTCCTCGGCGTGGATGTGGCGCCGAGGATACGCCAGGCCCGGCCGTGGCGCCAACAGCAACGCGGAGCCGGCCGGGGCCGCGCCTGGTCTCGTGCGCGTACGGCGGCCCCTGGCGGAGTGACGGACACCTGCTTGGAAAACGGACGACCATCGGGCCGCGGAAGAGGGGGAGGCTACGGCCAGGCGCCATTGCGGCCCGGCAACAACCGGTCAGGCGCGAGGGAGATCGGTCCTCGCGAAGTCCTTGCCCACGTAGAGGAGTGGCTGGCTGGCGAGGCTGGCGACGGCATAGGTGAGGCAGTCGCCGAAGTTCAGGGCGGCGGCGTGCCGGCCCTTGCCAAACCTGGCGTACGCGTCGATCGCGATCGGCCAGTGCTCGTCGGTGAATGGGACGACCGCGATGTGCGCCTCCTGCACGACCCGAGCAAGGAGACTTCGACCGCGTGGCCCGAGCTTCGCCGTCAGCACCACCCCGGCTTCGGCCAGCATCGGAGCTCCGGCGCCCGCGGGGCCTGCGGAGAGCTTGTCGACGAGTTCCTCCCAGCCGGGTTCCCGGAGGACGATCGCGACGAGCGCGGACGAGTCGACGATCACACGCCCTGCGGCCCGAACCCGAGGATCCGTTCCCATTCCCGCTTGCTGGTCCTGCGGCCCCGGACCTTGCGCGGCACCTGCGGCCACACCTCGGTCTCCAGAAAGCGCACGAAGTCGCCCCGAGGGTCACGCTCGCCTCTCCGGACGGCAAGCCGAGCCCTGCGCTCCTGGAGCGCGACCTTGACTGCCCGCGTCTTGCTCTCCCCGGCGAGCGCGGCCACTTCCGCGGCAAGCCGTTCGGTCTCGCGGTCCTTGATGTTCAAGGCCATGGTGCCCCCTTTGGTGTCAGCTTGATTTCGGCATGGCGGCCGCGCGGCGGGCCATCTCGTCGGGCGGCACGTCCTCCTTGTGCGTGGCGATGTGCCACGTGTGCCCGAAGGGGTCCTCGATGGTGCCGGAGCGGTCGCCGTAGAACTTGTCCTCCACGGGGTGGACGAGCCTGGCGCCCCCTGCGACCGCGGCCTTCACGGTGGCGTCCACGTTCTCGACGTACACGTGGATGCCGACCGGCGAGCCCCCGAACGCCCGGGGCCCACGCGCGCCCATCTCCGGTGCCTCGTCCGCGAGCATGATCACGGAGTCGCCGATGGCGATCTCCGCGTGGCCGACCTTGCCGCCCGGGGCGGGCATCCGCATCCGCTCCGTCGCGCCGAGCGCGCTCTTGTAGTAGTCCAGGGCTTTCGACGCGCCGTCGATGATGAGGTAGGGAGTCACGCTGTGATATCCGTCGGGAACCGCCTTCACCTTGGCCGTGCTCATCCTGTGCCCTCCATGTGTGCTGGTTTCGACTCGGATGTCTCGTGACAGTCGCGACTGTTGCTGTGGCGTGCGGCAGCCCGGCGGGCGAGGACGGCTGACTCCACCGCCTGCGCCGTGCTCGCTCCGGTGGACACCCGCACGAGTTCATCATGGACGTGATCAGGCCGTTCCGCCAGCCGTGCAAGGAATGCCCCAGGAGCTGCCCAGTCGCTCGGGGCCGCCTCGAAGGGTGGCCGGACGGCCCGACGGCCCGCGAGGGCGCCTCGAGGTGACCGGCGCGGACGGTGCCCGTTGTAATCGCCGCGACGCGACGTGGAGCGCCGCTTCCGGCGGAGATCGAGGCACCTGGGCACCGACGAGGTCGATCTCGTCGTCCTGAACCGCGCGCCGACCGCCCCGGCTAGGGCGGTCCCGCCTTCCCGGGGTGCGCGTCCCTCGCGGTCCCGCGCGGCGGCTTCGCCACGATCAGCACGCGCCGGCGCACGTCGACTCGCACGGCCATGGCCCCGGGGCGCGCCTTCTTCACGTGCAGCACGTCGAGGTCGCTCACGCGCTTGGCGGCCTGGGCCGCGAGGCTCTCGAGCAGCTCGGGCCCGACGGCGGGCTCGGGGCTCGCTCTGGCGCCCCTGATCGTCCAGCGCGTCTCCGTGGCCACGATCTCGCCGGTGCGCTTGTCGAACACGACGTGGCGGGTCTCGACGTACGTCGGTGGGGTGAATCCGCTCGGAGCCATGACGATCCCCCTGTCGGCTAGTCGTGCCAGTAGATGACGCCTTCGGCCTTGGCCCACGCCAGGCGCACGTGGAAGGCGAACGTGACCTCCACGCAGCGCTCGATGCGCAGGTGGCTCTCCCAGTGGTCGAGCGCCTGGTACTGGGTGTTCCCGTTCGTGTCGACGTAGCGGTAGCTCTTCACGCCCGCCGCGGCCACGCCCAGGACGCCCTCGTCGAAGTTGAGCCCCGGCCCGAAGATGGTCAGCCAGAGCTGGGCGTCGATGTTCACCTTCGGGAGCTGGACGGTGAAGTAGTCCTTGTGCCACTGCGTGTCGGTGTAGTACCGCTCGCCGAACCAGAACTTCTGGATGTAGTAGATGTTCATCGCCGCCCCCCGGGGCCCGCTCAGAGGCCCATCTGGCGCAGCATCGCGCGGCTCAGCCCGCTCGCCGGATCGCCGAGCTGGGCCGCGATGGAGAAGTGGTCGTGGCCGGCCATGTCCAGCACGTCGCAGCGGAGACCGCGGCCCCGCCACGCCGTCGCGAGGTCGTCGGTCTGGCGGTGGTACTCGGGCCCCTCGAGTCCGCCCACGGTGAGCAGCAGCGGCCCCGCGGCGCGCGGCGTGCACAGCACGGGGCTGTGACGGCGCGCGTCCTCCGGCGTCAGGGCCAGGACGTCGTTCAGGTAGCAGAGGCGGATGGGCTCGAGGTCGTAGAGCCCGCTGATCCCGCAGCCGGCCTTGACGACGTCCGCCGGCAGCCGGTCGAACCTCGGCCAGTCCGTCGACATCAGCATGGCCACGAGGTGGCCGCCCGCCGAGTGGCCGGAGATGGCGATGCGATCCGGGTCGGCGCCAACCTCCGCCGCGTTCCGGTACACCCAGCCGATGGAGGCGCGGCACTGCCGCACCAGCTCGTCCATCGTCACCGAGGGCATGAGCGCGTAGTTGACGACGACCACGGCGACGCCGGCAGGGTGGAAGGCGCGGGCCACGTAGCTGAAGTCCGCCTTGTCCAGGCGGTGCCAGTAGCCGCCGTGGATGAACACGTGGACCGGCACGGGCCTCGGGCCGGCGGCAGGGAAGACGTCCAGCGTCTCTCCGGGGTGCGATCCGAACGGCACGTCCAGCCGGCATGGCACGGCGCGCCGCGTGGCCTCGCTCTCGCGCGCGTACCACGCCAGCACCTCGGCAGCGTTGGCCACCTTCTCCCGGTTGTTGTACTCGCGGTCGAGCGCCGCCCGGTCGTAGCCGCGGAAGATCGCCTTCGCCATGCCGTCGCCTCCTCTCGCTCTCGTGACGCGCTCGATTCTACGCGCCGCCGGACCCTCCGCAATGACGGAGCGTGCTGCAGGACAGAGTCGAGCCGTGAACGGCCACGAGGGCACGGCCACGCACCGTCGAGGCGCTCACTGTGCGGCCGCCGCGCTTCACCGGCCGCTGAGCCGGCGCGGTGTAGCCCGGGCGTCCGACCTGCCGGACGTCGGCGGCGCCACGCGCGGCGTGTGGCTTACCGGACGTCGGCGGCGCTGCCAGGGCCTCGCCACGCCGCACCCGGGCGACCCGGTCGAGGATCTCGCGGCCATGTGCGGCGTCAGGAGCACCGTCGGCAGCTCGGCCAGCCCCGCCGCGTCGGGCGGGTGGCTCCTCTGCGCGCACGTCGAGCCCCGCGCCGCCCAGGCGGCCCTCGCGGAGCGCGGTGATCAGGGCGGTCTCGTCGACCAGGCCGCCGCGCGAGGTGTTGATCGGGATGGCGCCCGGACGCATCCGGTTGATCTCCCCCGCCCCGATGAGGTTCCGCGTCTCCGGCGTTTGGGGCACGTGGAGACTCACGACGTCGGCCTCGGCGAGGAGGGCGGGGAGCGCCCGGAACTCCACGCCGAGGGCGGACTCCGGCGCCGGCTCGAGGCGGCGCCGCTGCGTGTACAGGACGCGCATGCCGAATGCCGCGGCCTTGCGCGCCACGTCGCGGCCGATCTCGCCGAGGCCGACGAGGCCGAGGGTGGCGCCGCGGAGTGACCGGACCCCGTCGATCCGCGGGTCGGCCGGCACCGGGTCGTCGCCGGGCTCGAGCTGGCGGCGGGCGAGGAGGCGTCGAGGTGCTCGCGAATGACGGCAGGGAGGATGGTGTGCTCGGCGTCACGCGGCTGATACGTTCGCTGGGCATGCTCCACGCTCCTGCGTAGCGCGTGCGGGAGAACGGGGACATGCCCAAAGAGAGATCCACCGCGGGCTCGCGACCGTCACTGAAGCCCGGAGCACCCCGCCAATGCCGACCGGCGACGGGCGGTGGGGTGCCGGTGCCGCCTGGTGCTGGTCGGCATGGTCCTTGACGGCACCGTCGTCCCTGGCGAGCCCCGCCGGGGCGCTTTGACAGCGAAAGAGGACTCGGGCATTGTCCGGACCATGCCCGACGTCGCCGTCCTCATCGTGGGTCACGGCTCCGCAGTGCCTGTCCCGGCCGCCGGGGTCAGACCGGCGCTCCAGCCAATCCCGGGACGCGCCCCGCGTCCCGGGCCCTGACCCGATGGCTCCCGTCATCGGCCAGCCGGCGCCGGGCTTCCGGCTTCTCGATGGAGGTGGTCACCCCGTCGGGCCCCACGAGGTCCAGGCATCCGCGGTGGTTCTCCGGGTGATCGAGTACGCCCACGGGAAGCCGCGCGCGAAGGTGGAATACGATGGGCCGGTCCAGACACCGATCCACATCGTCTTTCGACACCCGCCCCATGATCCCCTGGCCGAGCCTGACCGAGAGGCCCCGGCCCTCGCCGAAAGGGTCGCGGTCGTCGAGTCCGAGGTGTTCACAGTCCTGGCCCCCCACGCGGCCTGGCGTTCAGAGGTTGTCCCGCGCCCCATGCCGGCCCTGGCGCCGGCGACGATCGTCGCC
>CAZWXA010000235.1:0-6395 GCA_964637755.1 uncultured bacterium
GAACTGCCCCACTACCCGACTTGACGCGCGATATCCGACTCGATAGACTCGCGCCCTACCTGGAGGTGACCATCGCGGCTCTGACCCTGGTCCGCTCCCTCCCCTCGCCGCTCCTGACCTGTCCCGTGTCCGGGGCCGGGAGGCTCCCGCCGACGCACCGGGCGGTTTGCCCGTGCCAGATCGTCGCGATCCATGAGGATATGCGGTGAGCGTCGCCCCACCCGTGAGGCCGCAATGAGGCTCGACCTCCGACTGGCGCCGAGCGCCACGCGCCGCGCCGTGCTCGCCGCGCTGATCGCCTCCGGGTGCGCCACGTCGACCGGAAGTCCTCCGCCGCGCGGCGAAAGCCAGACCGAATCCGTGCCGGCCGAGGCCGGACTGGCCTTCGGCCGGGTCACGGTAGAGGGCTGGCGCCGGGCACTCGTCGAAGACTCCAGGACGAGCGTCGAATTCCGGAGCCGGCGAACGGGTCAACGGTTCACTGCCGAGCTGAAGGAAGACGGTGAGGTCTTCGCTTTCCTTCCGGCCGGGCCGTATGTCGTCACGAGAGTGCAGAGCGGTTTCCAGGGCGTCGAGCGCCTTGAATCGGTCCGCTTCTTGGTCCCGGCGGGATCGGCCATATATCTCGGAACCGTTTCGATTCGCATGCCCACGACGGATCGGAAAGGCGACATAGCCGTGCTCGACGACTTCGACACCGCGGCCCGCCGACTCAAATCGAGCCATCCCGCGTTGGCCTTTGCGGAGCGGCCGATCAAGGGCCTGATGTTCGCCGTCCCCAGTCGGTCCGGGATCTACGTCAGCGCCATCCTGAACGACAAGGTCGCGGTGCCCATGCTGGTCGACACCGGTGCGACGTACACGGTTCTGACCAAGAAGACCGCCACCGACCTGGGAATCACCGATACGGACACGCTGCCCACTCTCGAGTTCCACAGTGTCGGCCACGCATCCCGGCTGCCGGTCACGAGACTGCGGTCGGTCCGGGTCGGCACGGTAGACCTCGCCGACGTGGACGTGGCGATCGAATCGACCGGACGCCTGACCGTGGGTCTGCTGGGCATGAGCTTTCTCCGCCACTTCAGGGTCACCGTGGAAGGGGATCAGGACAACGTGCGCTTCGATCGGTAGCCGCCGCCACGCCTCGGCGTGACGGAAGCCTTGACCAGATGGGAGACTCCCGCAAGAATCGTCTACCGAGGGCACTGTTGCGCCTTTGGGAGGAAGGACGACATGGGGATCCTGTTCATCGTGTCGCGTGGCGAGCCCGACCTCTACGGCTACGTCAGGGGCAGTTTTTCGGGCGAAGACACCGTCCGGATCATCCTCGACCGGCGCGCCGGAGAGCGGCGCCGGCGCCACGCGGAGCCCGGCACCGACTCCCGGCGGGGTGACCGCCGCTCCCGTCCCACCATCGACCGGGACCTCCGCGCCTACGGCTGGGCGATCGTGAGACCCCAAGAGCAGAGCGCCTGACTCCTGGGAACACGAAGGGCACCATGAGAGTGAATGCTTCGCAGTGCCAGGTCCGGTACCCTGGGGGAGGCTTCGTGCTCCTGGTCGGGTCCTGGCTGCTCGCCCGACGGGTGGTCGCGCCGCTCCAGGTGGCGCTGGCGCTCTCCTTTCTGGCGCCCGCCCAGGCCGCTCTAACCTCGTCGGCAGGACGACACTTCGAGGAGGGGCTGGCGGCCTACGACCGCGGCGCCTTCGAGGACGCGGTGGGGAGCTGGACGGAGGCGGCGCGGGCGTACGCTCAGGAGGAGAACCCGACCGGGCAGATCACTGCGCTGATCCACCTGTCCCGGGCCTACTCGGCGCTGGGCCAGCCACGGGAAGCCGTCAACCGGCTCACGACCGCGCTCGAGCTCTCCGAGCGGCGAGGTGATGCGGCTCACGTTGCGACCCTTCTGGCGGAGCTGGGCAGTGCGCACCTCGCGAGCGGCTCCCTCGAGGCCGCCGAGACCTCCCTGAGCCGCGGCCTCGACATCGCCACCGAGCTGGGGGACGAGGGTCTCGCAGCCGTCGTGCAGAACACTCTCGGCAACGTCCTCAGCACCCAGGGGAAATACCCCGACGCGATCCTGGCCTATCAGAAGAGTGTCGACCTCGGGAAGCGCGCAGGCCTCGACTCGCTCACGGCCCGGGCGCTCGCCAATCAGGCGGTCGCGCTCCGACACACCGGACAGTCGCAGGAATCGATCGGGCTCCTGGACGCGGCGTTCGACCAGCTCCGGCGCGCCCCGCCGTCCCACGACACGGCGTTCGCATTGATCACGATCGGTCTGGCCTACCGCGAGCTGCGTCCATCGCTCCCCCACTCGGCCGACGCGCTCCTTCTGAGCGGCGCCGGCGCGCTGCGTGAAGCCGGGACGATCGCCGCCCGCATCGGTGATCGCCGGATGACCTCGTACGCCTGGGGTCACCTGGGCACGCTGTACGAGGACGAGCACCGGTACCCGGAAGCCCTCCAGCTGACTCGCTCGGCGATCTTCGCAGCCCAGCAGGTGCACGCACCCGAGTCGCTCTACCGCTGGGAGTGGCAGGCGGGCCGACTCCTGGTGAAGCTCGGCGTGATCGACAAGGCGATCGAGTCATACCGGCGCGCCGTCGCCACGCTCCAGTCGATCCGCCCGGAGCTCGGGCAGGCGGGCGCGCGGGTGTCATTCCGCGAGTCGATCGGGCCCGTATACTTCGAGCTCACCGACCTCCTCCTCCGGCACGCGGCCACGCTGGCGAACCAGGACAAGGTCGGCCCGTACCTGATCGAGGCGCGCGAGACCGTCGAGCTGTTCAAGGCCGCCGAGCTCCGCGACTACTTCCGCGACGACTGCGTGGACGCGTTCCTGTCCAAGGTCACCACGCTCGAATCCGTCGCCCGGACGGCGGTCGTCGTGTACCCGATCGTCCTCCCCGATCGGCTCGAGCTCCTGGTGAGCCTCCCGTCAGGACTGAGACGTGTGTCAGTGCCCGTCGGGGCCGAGACCCTCACGCGAGAGGTGCGACAGTTCAGGCGCCGGCTCGAGAAGCGCACCACCCGCGAGTACCTCCCGCATGCCCAGCAGCTCTACCGATGGCTGATCGCCCCGCTCGAGCCGGAGCTGACGTCCCTCCGCGTCGACACGCTGATCTTCGTCCCGGACGGGCCGCTGCGGACGATCCCCATGGCCGCCCTTCACGACGGCAAGCAGTTTCTCGTCGCGAAGTACGCGCTCGGCATCACGCCGGGGCTGAATCTGACGGATCCGCGCCCGCTGCGGCGCGAGCAAATGAAGATGCTGGCGGTCGGGGTGACCGAGGCGGTCCAGGGTTTCCCGCCGTTGCCCAACGTCGCGAACGAGATCGAGACACTCAGAGCCGAGTTCGGCAGCGCGACCTTGGTCGACCGCGAGTTCGTCGTCGCCAACCTGGCCGAGAAGCTCCGGGGCGAACGGTTCACGGTGGTCCACATCGCGTCGCACGCGGAGTTCGGCGGCGACGTCAACGCCACGTTCCTTCTGACCTTCGACGGACGGCTGAGCATGGACCGGCTCGAGCAGCTCGTCGGCGTCTTCAAGTTCCGCGAGGACCCGCTCGAGCTCCTGACCCTGAGCGCGTGCGACACCGCGGCCGGCGACGACCGGGCCGCGCTGGGTCTGGCCGGGGTGGCCATCAAGGCCGGCGCCCGGAGCGCGCTGGCGACCCTCTGGCAGATCAGCGACCCAGCGTCGGCGGACCTCGTCGCCGATTTCTACCGCGGGCTGAAGGATCCGTCGCTGTCACGGGCGGCGGCGCTGCAGCGCGCGCAGCTCAAGATGCTCGCCGATCCGCGGTACGAGCATCCAGGCTTCTGGTCGCCCTTCCTGCTGATCAACAACTGGCTGTGAGCGCCGCGCGAGTCCGCGCCGCGGTCAGACGGCTGACCCGGTCGGCCTTGATGGCGATCGCCCTCGCCAGCGCTGTCGTCGCGGGAGCGGTGGTGGGTGCCCGCAGCCTCGGAACGCTGGAGGGCCTCGAGCTGGCGGCGTACGACTGGTTCCTGCGATTGCGGCCCGAGGGCGGGGCGGCCGACTCGCGCATCGTCCTCGTCGTGGGCACCGAGCAGGACATCCGCGCCCACGGGGGCTGGCCCCTGTCCGACGCGGTGCTGGCCGACGTGCTCCAGAGACTCGCGCGGTCGGGCGCGCGCGCGATCGGCCTGGACATCTATCGAGACCTGCCGGTGCCTCCCGGGACCGAGCGCCTCAACGAGGTCTTCACCAGCGACGCGCGGATCATCGCGATCACGCAGTTCGGCGCGCGGGCGTCGGACGGCGTGCCGCCTCCTCCTGCCTTGCGGGACACCAACCGCGTCGGCTTCAGCGACATCCTCGTGGATCCTGGAGGGATCGTGCGGCGAGGTCTCCTGTACCTGGATGATGGACAGAGAAGCGTCCCGTCGTTTGCGCTCGTCGTTGCTCTTCTCTACCTCCAGGCAGAAGGCATTGCCCCCCGGCCGGATCCGCAGGACCCCACGCACTTACGGCTCGGGCGAGCGACGATTCGTCCGCTCGAGGCGAACGACGGTCCCTACGTCCGTGCAGACGCTCGAGGGTATCAGGTGCTCCTTGATTTCAAGGGGGGGATGAACGCGTTCACGCCTGTCACGATCGGCGATGTCCTGGCGGGCGTGGTACCGGCTGGCACCTTCCGGGACAAGATCGCCCTGGTGGGCGTAGCGGCCGAGAGCGTGCAGGATCACTTCAACACGCCATTCAGCCGTGGCCGCGACCCCAATCAGCATATGGCTGGGCTCGCCGTGCACGCGCACGCCGTGAGCCAGCTGCTCAGAACTGGGCTGGACGGCGCGAGCTCGCTCAGGTTCTTCGGCGCCGGCCTCGAGTCCGTCTGGATCCTGCTCTGGAGCGCGCTCGGCGGGCTGCTCGGGTTTCGGCTCCGCTCGCCCTGGCGACTGTCCAGCGCGTTCGCGGGAGCCATCGCCGGCCTGGCCGTCATTGATATCGGGCTCTTCGTGACACGATGGTGGCTGCCGCTGGTGCCGCCGGCGATGGCACTGCTCGGCTCGGCGGCGCTCGCCACCGCCGTCACGTCGTATCGGCAGGCCCTGGAACGCGCCGCGCTCATGCGGCTCTTCTCGATACATGTCTCGAAGGAGTTCGCCGCGACCATCTGGGAGCAGCGGGACGAGTTCCGCGACGGCCACCGGCCTCGTTCCAGACGGCTGATCGCGACCGCGATGTTCGCCGATCTGGCGGGGTTCACGAGGGTCGCGGAGGCGTTGCCGCCGGACGCGGTGATGGACTGGCTCAACGAGTACATGGACGCGATGGCGCGAGAGGTGGCGCGGCACGGCGGTGTTGTCCGCCAGTACGCGGGCGACTCCATCATCGCCTTCTTCGGCATGCCGTTCCCCCGCGCCACTGAGGCCGAGATCGCTCGGGACGCCACGAACGCCGTGATCTGTGCGCTCGGGATGCGGGCCGCCCTCCGTGGGCTCAACGACCGCTGGCGGATCGAGGGACGGCCGACGATCGGGATGCGAATCGGGATCTATACGGGCCCCGTCGTGACGGGGAACCTCGGCAGCGCCGAGCGCTCCGAGTACGTGGTGGTCGGAGACGCCGTCAACACCGCATCGCGCCTCGAGAGCTTCGACAAGGCCAGGTTTGCACCGGATCCTGCCGGCAACCCGTGCCGAATTCTCGTCGGCGACTCGACGCTCCACTATCTCGGGGACCACTTCGAGCTGCACTGCATCGGCGAGTTCATTCTGGGCGGGAAGGCTCGTCCCGTAACCATCTACCGGGTGACGGACTCCCTCCGAGCCAACGCCGCCCGCACCCAGGGCATGAGATGATGATGGCCCTGCCGGGGATACGGGTGCTGCTCTGGCTCCTGGCGGCGTCGGCCGTACTCGGTCGTGCGCGCGCGAGCGCCCAGGGACCGCTCGGCGACCCGACCGGTCGCTCGGGCGAGCCCCCTCGCTTCGAGCGAGAAGAGCCGAGACCGCCGCCCCCGCCAGGGACGATTCTCCCCCCGATTCCCCCACCCGCGCCGCGCGAGCAGGAGCTCCTGCCGTCGGAGGGAGTCCTCGTCCGGGCTATCCAAATCGTCGGCAGCACCGTGTTCACGGCGGAAGAGCTGGGGAAGGTGACGACGCCCTACGTGAACCGCACGCTGACGTCCGAGGATCTCGAGGCCATCCGGGTCGCGCTGACCACCCTGTACGTCAACCGTGGCTACATCAACTCGGGGGCGATCCTGCCGGATCAGACGGTCACCGACGGGGTGATCATCTACCAGGTCATCGAAGGACGCCTCACCGAGATCGGCTTCCAGGGGAACCGCTGGTTCCGCGACGGGTATCTCCGACGGCGGCTCACCTTGGGGGCGGGCCCGCCGTTGAACGTCAACGATCT
>CAZWXA010000236.1:0-6394 GCA_964637755.1 uncultured bacterium
GAGCGTGCCGGCCAGGCGCGGGTCTTCGAAGTGGACCTTCCGATGGCGATCCCGGCGCGGGAGACGTACCTGGAGGTTCGGAGCGTGGCCGAGGGGGACGTGGTGACCGTCGTCGAGCTGCTTTCACCTGCGAACAAGCGAGCGGGTACAGGACGATGGCTCTACCTCGAGAAGCGGGCGGTGATCGTCGCCACGCGGACCAGCCTGGTCGAGATCGATCTTCTACGCGGGGGCGAGCGCATGCACATGACGGGGCCGCCTGTCTCGGCCGACTACTGCATCCTGGTGAGCCGAGGCTGGCGACGCCCGAAGGCGGAGCTTCTTACGTTCGGGGTCCGGGACCCGATCCCGGCCGTGCCCGTGCCCCTGCGTGCTGGCGAGGAGGACGCGACGGTGGAGCTGGGGCGGGTCCTCGCCGGGCTCTACGACCGGGCGAGCTACGACCTCAGGATCGACTACCGTCGGGACCCGGTGCCCCCGCTCTCCGGTGATGACGCGGAGTGGGCCTCGGGACTTCTCGCCGCGCACGGCGCCAGGGGTTAGGGGGACGGGACGGTCGGCGCCGGAGGGGCGTGTCCAGCAGGAGCATAGCTCGCACGGCGCGATGAGCGCCTCGCCGCGCAGCGACCGGTCATGGCGCTCACATTGCGGCGTGCCGCGACGCCGGACGCCGCATCCACGACCTGGGCGAGGTGGGAGGAGAGAAGATGCGAAGGTCCCCGTGGGGTGCAGTCTCGCGGCTCGTGGCGATCACGGTCCTCCTCGCCGGATGCGCGAGCGCGGGTTCGGCGGTCACCCTCCTCGTGTCGAGCAACGCGCCCGTCAAGGGCACGTCGACCCAGCTCAGCAAGGGGACGTTGCAGGCCGTCCGCGACTGGGCGGACGCGAAGGCGCGGATCGAGGACATCCACATACGCCGCGTCGCGGAGATGCTGGCGATCGAGGGAGACGCGGCCTTCCTCGAGGGCGTGGCGCGCATCGACACCACGCCGCGGCCGGATTCCCCGAAGCCGGACCCGGGGCGCCTGCAGACGCTGCTCGGCATCAAGGCCGACGATCCGACGTTCGACGAGCGGGTCGAGGATGCGCTGCGGCCGCCGCGCCGGGTCCGCCAACCCGAGACGTACTTCCAGGACTACCTCGCGCCGCTCGATAGCGCGGCCCGTCCCCCCCGGGATGCGGTGTTCACCAGGCTCTGGATCGCCCTGCGTCAGGCGACCGGTGACCCCACCATCCAGAACGGCGCCACGGCCGCGGCGTGGATCAGGAAGAACAACTACGCGACGTGGGCGAGCCTCATCACGCGGTTCGCCCGCGAGGACACCCAGCGGGGGACCGTCGTCAACGGCGCGGACCTCGTCGAGCTGATCCGGGCCCGCGCCCGGGAACTCAACCTCGATCCTCCGGCTATCGCGACGGTGGGGGCGGTGACGCAGCGGGCGATCGATCGGTTGCGGGACCGCCGCCAGCAGTTCCCCAAGGTCGAACGGCTGCTGAGCAGCGTCAACACGATCGCCCGCGACATGGACACCTATCTCCAGAACGACGCCGACGCGATCCACTGGAAGGAGCTCGGAGAAGCGCTGGGGAAGGCGCAGGACGTGTCCACGCGGTTCAGCGAGGACGAGCCCAGATGAGCCGCGCGGGGGTCGCGATGGCCGCCATGATGGCCGCCGCGCTGCTGACCGGGTGCGGCGCCTTCGTGTCGCCGAACTCGGCCCAGGCGCCGCTCCGGGCCTCGCTTGCCGCCGAGGCGCTCTACGCGGGGCCGATCAGGGTCCAGCCGCGAGACATCGTGCAGCTCGGCACGCCGTGCAAGCCCGACACGGCGGGGGAGGAGTGCCGGCTGGGCGAGCCAGCGCCGCAGCGGGCGGCCACCGTGGGGGACATCACGGTGCTGGCGCCGTCCGCCGCGGCCGCGAAGCTGCGCGCGCCCTGGATCCGCTGGACGCAGCTCTACCGCGCGTTCGACGCCTCCTTCTCGGAGACGTACACGATCCGGTCGGACGATCCGGCGACCGGCAAACCGAGGCTGCTCTGGGACGAGGGCGAGAGCGAGCGCAACAAGGGGCTGTTCCAGGTGTTCAGCGCCTTCGCCGACGTCACCCGCCGCGAGCTCGTCCTCGACCAGAACCGCCTGCGCTTCGAGCTGGCCGTGCACAGCCGCGACGTCCTCGTCGGCCGCGTGCGGACGCTCCTCAAGCAGCGCGCGGAGCCCGGCGCGAACGCGGGCGACATCGAGCGGCAGATCCGCGCCTACCTGGAGCTGCTCGCGGTGGCCGATCAGCGCGCGGACGAGCGCGTCAAGCGGCTGGACGCGATCGCCCGGGAGGAGGCCGAGCTGTACGCCACCTTCGCCGAGAGCACGCGGACGCTCGACGGGCTGCAGCGCAACATCACCAATCACCTCGTCGGCCAGGACCTGGTGCTGTCGGCGGAGGAAGCGCAGGCGCTGGCCGAGGCCACCCAGACGCGCCTCAAGCAGATCCGGGAGGCCATCGAGGCGGGACGCAAGGCCGGGCTCGAGGAAGCGGCGCGCGTCAAGCCCCCCGACTGGGTAGACCGCGTGCGCGGGCTGCTCGACGAGCTCAAACCGAAGGGGAAGGAGTGAGACATGTCCACCCAGGCTCGCCAGGCCGCCCTGAAGGATGTGCTCAAGGAGCAGCGGCTCGCGCTGACGGCGATCGGCGATCGGCTGGCGCAAGATCCCGGCGACGCCGCGCTCAATCGCCAGCGCCGCGAGCTCGACAGCCGGATGGAGCAGACGGAGATCGAGCTGAAGTTCCTCGGCAATCCCCGCGCGCTGGCGGACGAGTACACGGTCCTGGCGCAAACGGCCCTGCAGGAGGCGAGCGCCGCGGGCGGAGACAGCGAGACCCGGGACATCTTCGTCCGGCGCGCGGACTTCTGCGAGACGGTCGCCAACGAGGCCCTCCGCCAGATGCAGCAGGTGCCCGACCTCGACACGTCGACGCTCCAGACGATCCAGGGAGATCTCGCGCGGGCGGCCCGCGAGGCCAAGCAGACCGTGGATTCCATCAATGCCGCGATCGGCTTCGCCAACAAGGCGCTCGACGGCCTGGTGATGCTCGCGAGCGTCGCCGCCAAGCTCATGGTCTGAGCATCTCGGTCGTCAATCTGGCCGAGGTGCTCATCCACACGGCTGGACGAGGCCTCCAGCACTCTCGGCGCCGGCGGGGCGACGACGGTCCGGCGCGTCCTGCTGCCGCCGATCAAGCCCGCGTTTGTGGGCGCGCTCGTCTACGGCTTCGTCCGCTCCGTCACGACCGTCAGCGCGGTGATCTCCCTCGTGTCCGGCGACACGGACATGGCGACGACCTACATCATGGGTCGCGTGGTCAATGGCGACTACGGCGTGGCCATCGCCTACTGGGGGGGTGCTCATCGTGCTCATGGTGGCGGCCATCCTCGCCATCCAGTGGCTCGTCGGCGTGCGCGTGATGGCGACGCGCACCGCGGAGAGCGCCTCCTGACCGCGGCGCCGGGGGTGGGGACCATCGAGCTGCGCGCGGCGGCCAAGCGCTTCGGCGCCGCAGCGGTGGTGGACCGCGTGTCCTTCACGATCGAGGCGGGCTCGCTCGTCACGCTGCTGGGGCCCTCCGGCTGCGGCAAGACCACGACCCTGAGAATGATCGCCCGGCTGGAGACGCCGAGCGACGGCCAACGCCCTCTTTCCCCACTTCACGGTGCTCGACAACGTCGCCTACGGGCCCCGCGCTCACGGCGTGCGCCGGGCCACGGCGCACGCGCAGGCTCGGGAGGCGGTGGCCCTCGATGTAAGTACCGGGGAAATAGGTGAGTACACCCCATTCGCCATAAACCGAGGTCGGTCCATTCTGAGTAGTTGCGACCTGCCGCCGGCAAACTTGCCGGCGGAATATCTGAATCCTGTTGACAACTGCTAGTCGGCGGGCGCAGTGTTGCGCTCATGTCGCTGAGAGAGCCGGCTGTCCACGGGGTTGACCTTGGGGTACTGCCATTTTTCCCCCCTAGAGGTCCCAGCGGCGCGGCGTTGCGGGCAGGCTTTCGCTTCGGGGACAAGGGAACGCACTCCAGCCGAACCATCATGCTCACCGAGCTCACGGCTGTTCTCGCTGGCATCCCAGGCGAGGCGAATCGCGGCGACTACGCTGCGGCGATCATCTCCGGCAACTGTCTGGCGAAGACCACCTCGGCGACGCGGAGATTGACGAATCAGCGCCTCGGCGAACTGTATGCGCTCGACCCGGCGTGCGTCATCTTCCGAGTGCTCCGGCGGCTATGGCCACGCGACGAAGCGGGGAGGCCATTGCTCGCGCTCCTCGCGGCGCTCGCGCGTGACCCGCTGTTGAGAGTGACGGCGCCGCCGGTGGTCTTGCTGCCAGCGGGTGTCGAGCTACCGCGCACCTCGCTCAGCACCGCGCTCCGTGACGTGGTCGGGGAGCGCTTCAACGACGCCGTTCTCGACAAGGTCGTTCGCAACGCGGCCAGCTCCTGGGCGCAAGCCGGCCATCTGCAGGGCCGCACGTTCAAGGTGCGGCGTCGCGTGCTGGCAACACCAAGTGCCGTGGCGTTCGCCCTGTACCTAGGGCACCTCGCGGGGTTCCGGAGTGAAGAGCTGTTGACCTCCGGATGGTCAGCCACCCTGGATTGTTCGCCGACTTCGGCGCGATCGCTGGCGCTCGAAGCGAAGCGCATCGGATTGATCGATCTGCGAGGGGTCGGCGATGTTTTTGAGGTCGGCTTTGAGCGGCTCGACCTCGCCGCTGCGAGGCGCTGAGCTGATGGCGCGCATCGAAGACCTCGCCGATCTTTATGCTCAGCACATCGCGACGCCGTGGCAGCGCACGATCGCCGGCGCGCAGCGCGTGATCATGGTCGTCTACGACAAGGAGCTTGAGCGCGTGCTCCGCGGTCGAAAGCTGGCCTTCGAGAACGCGACGCGTCAGGCGGGCCACGAGTGGTACGAGGTCGACATAGCAGACGCGTTCGCGACCTGGCTGGCGGCCGACGAGTACAGGGAAGCCTACCTCGAGTCGCCGGACGATCTGCGGCTGAAGGTCGACGCCGAATTCGCCGACCACGTCGCCGAACGCATTCGCTCGGCGCTCGCGGGGCCCGAGGTCGGCGAGACATCAGTGGTTGCAGTCTTAGGTTCGGGCTCGTTGTTCGGCTTTACCCGCCTCTCGCAGGTGCTGAAGCTTGTCGAAGCGGACGTGCGCGGCCGTCTCGTCGTGTTCTTCCCAGGGCAGTACGAGCAGAACAACTACCGCTTGCTCGACGCCCGCGATGGCTGGAACTACATGGCGGTTCCGATCACGCTTCACGATGCCGGGGGAGCTGCATGAAGATCAAGGATGTCCTCCAGCGCGATCCCGCGACCCATCCGCTGGTCAATCATGGGCAGGCCCGTATCTCCGACCGCGCGGACGAAAGGGTCCTCGCCGAGCTTCGCGGGGAGCTGTCGACCTTCGTCTGCGAGGGGCAGTTCGCCGACGGCATCCAGCGCATCCTGACCTCGTACCTCGCCGGCCTCTCCCAGACCAGCCAGAAGGGGGCATGGGTGAGCGGCTTCTTCGGCAGCGGCAAATCGCACCTGCTGAAGATGTTGTGTCACCTCTGGCAGGACACGAAACTGCCGGACGGCGCGTCGGCGCGAAGCCTGGTGCCGTCGATGCCTGATGAGGTCCGCAGTCTTCTGCGCGAGCTGGACACCGCCGGGAAACGCGCCGGCGGACTTCTTGCCGCCGCCGGCGCCCTGCCTGGCGGCACGACCGACCACGTTCGTCTCACGATCCTGAGCGTCCTGCTGCGCGGGGTCGGGTTACCGGACCAGTATCCCCAAGCGCAGTTCTCCTTGTGGCTTCACGAACAGGGCTACCTGGACCGGGTCAAGGGCGCGGTGGAGCAGGCCGGCAAGGCGTGGCCCTCCGAGCTCAACAACCTCTACGTCAGTGGGTTGATTGCGCGAGCCTTGCGGGAGTGCGATCCCGCCTTCGCGGCCACCGAGGCGGACGCCCGTAAGACGGTTCGCGAACAGTTCCCGGCCCGGACGACCGACATCACGACCGCCGAATTCCTCACCGCGTGCAAGCGAGCGCTGAAGCTCGTCAGTCGCGACGGCCGCCTCCCGTGCACGGTACTGGTGCTCGACGAGGTCCAGCAGTACATCGGTGACTCCAACGACCGTTCGACGCTCGTCACGGAAGTCGCCGAAGCGGTCTCGAAGCAACTCGACAGCCACGTCATTGTCGTGGGCGCCGGCCAGAGTGCACTGACCGAGGTCCCTCGGCTTCAGAAGCTCATGGATCGCTTCACCATCCGCGTACCGCTCTCCGACGCCGACGTCGAAACGGTCACCCGGAAGGTGCTGCTCCAGAAGAAGCCCTCGGCC
>CAZWXA010000237.1:0-6379 GCA_964637755.1 uncultured bacterium
CTCCCAGTGGCTCGCGTAATCACGATCGTCAACCAGAAGGGCGGCGTGGGGAAAACCACAACCGCTGTGAACCTGGCGGGGTGCCTCGCGTGTGCCGAGCGACCCACACTGCTGGTCGATCTGGATCCGCAGGGAAACGCAACGACCGGGCTGGGCATCCAGAAGACCGGGCTCGGGCAGACCATCTACCATGTGTTGCTGGAACGGCTCCCCATTGAGCAGGCGACGAGGCCGACCGTCCTCGGCTCGCTGTCGATCGTCCCGTCGGAGATCGACCTTGTCGGAGCCGAGATCGAACTCGTCGGGCTGACTTCCAGGGAGACCCGGCTGCGGGAAGCCCTCGACCCGGTGCGCAGGGGTTACGACTACATCATCGTGGACTGCCCGCCATCGTTGGGCCTCCTGACGGTCAACGCACTCACGGCATCGGATTCGGTCCTGATCCCGCTCCAGTGCGAATTCTACGCGCTGGAGGGGCTGGCCCATCTGGTTACGACGGTCAAGCTCGTCCGCGAACGGCTCAACCCGACACTCGAGATCGAGGGGATACTGCTCACGATGTTCGACGGGCGCACGAGCCTCGCCACGCAGGTGAAGGACGAGGTGCAGCGCTTCTTCAAGGGACAGATCTTCAACACGATCATTCCTCGGAACATTCGCCTCACCGAAGCGCCGAGCCACGGCAAGCCGATCGTCCTGTACGATCTGAAGTCGAGCGGCGCACTCGCCTATCTCGAGCTGACGCGGGAGGTACTGGCCCATGAATAAGCGAGGTCTCGGCCGGGGGCTCGGGGCGCTGTTGTCCTCGGAACCGGCCGAGGGAGAGAGGCTCCTGGAGGTGCCCGTCGATCTGGTGCGCCCCAATCCGAATCAGCCAAGGAAATCCTTTGATTCCAGTGGGTTGGACTCGTTGTGCGCGTCCATTCTCGCCTCCGGGCTGATCCAGCCGGTTGTCGTCCGGCGGGCAGGCCCGGGCTACCAGCTCATTGCGGGGGAGCGCCGATGGCGTGCCGCCAAGCTGGCAGGCCTCCAGAGAATCCCGGCCGTGCTGCGCGAGGCGACCGACGCCGAGAGCCTCGAGCTTGCGCTCGTCGAGAACCTCCTCCGCGAGGACCTGAACCCGATGGAGGAAGCCGAGGCCTATCAGAAGCTCCTGGCCGACTTCGACTGGACGCAGGAGGAGCTGGCCCGGCGGGTGGGACGCGACCGGAGCTCGATTGCCAACTGCCTCCGCCTCCTGAAGCTCCCGGGGTCGATCCAGGACGACCTGCGTGAAGGGCGGCTGACGATGGGGCATGCCCGGGCCCTCCTGGCCCTGACCGCCCCGGGCGATCAGCTGAAGCTCCGCGATGAGATCCTCGCGCACTCGTGGTCGGTGCGCGCCACGGAGGAGGGCGTGCAGAAGCGCGCCGGGCAGCGCGCACCGCGGCGGCGGTCCCCGGAACTGTCCGCGATCGAGGAGTCGCTCCGGCAGAGCCTGATGACGAGGGTGCGCGTCGTCGGCGGCGACCGCCGGGGGAGGATCGAGATCGCCTACGCGTCGGGCGACGAGCTGGACCGGCTGGTCGGCATCATCGTCAGGGGCGCCTGAGGAATGATTCGAGAGGGCGCCAGCGTGTCCGAGCGGATCGTGGTCGGCATGAGCGGCGGGGTCGACTCGTCCGTTGCCGCAGCGCTCCTGGTCGAGCAGGGCCACGAGGTCGTCGGCGTCACCCTTCGCGTGTGGCCGTGGAAGGAACCCGACGACCCGGCGCGGCGCTTCGGAAGCTGCTGCTCGCCCGACACCGTCGACGACGCGAGACAGGTGGCGCGCGCGCTGGGCATCCCGCACTACCTCCTGAATACCGAGCGCGAGTTCGACCGCACGGTCATCGCGAACTTCGCGTCGGAGTATCGCGCGGGCCGTACGCCGGTGCCCTGCGTGGTCTGCAACCGGGACCTGAAGTTCGGGTCGCTCCTCCAGCGCGCCCTCGCGTGGGACGCGGTCGGCGTGGCCACCGGCCACTACGCGCGCGTCACGCGCGACGAGGCCACGGGGCGGTCCCTGCTCTGGCGCGGGGCCGATCCGTCCAAGGACCAGTCCGATTTCCTCTGGCCGCTGACCCAGGCGCAGCTCGCCGCGGCTCGGTTTCCCGTCGGTCACCTGACGAAGGCCGAGGTGCGGGACACGGCGCGCCGGCTCGGGCTCGCGACGGCCGAGAAGCCGGAGAGCCAGGAAATCTGTTTCATCCCCGACGACGACTATCGCGAGTTCCTGCGCGGGCGCGATCCCGCCATGTTCAAGCCGGGACCGATCGTGGACGCCGCCACGGGGGCCCGGATCGGCGGGCACGGCGGGCTCGGAGGCTACACAGTCGGTCAGCGAAGAGGACTCGGCCTCGCGACGAGCCGCGCGCTGTACGTCCTCGATCTCGACGTCGCGCGGAACGAGATCGTCGTCGGGGAGGCGGCGGCACTCGCCCGGGACCGACTCACCGCGAGCCAGGCGAACTTCATCGCCTGCGATCCTCCGCCCGAGCCGCTGCGCGTGCACGCCAAGATCCGCCACTCGCAGGTCCCGGCCCCGGCCACGGTGCGGGCGATCGAGCCAGGGCGCGTCGAGGTGGTGTTCGACGCGCCGCAGCGCGCGATCACGCCGGGCCAGTCCGTCGTCTTCTACGAGGGCGACCGCGTCGCCGGCGGGGCGATCATCGAGCGGCCGCGCGCTTGACACCCCGCGCCGTCGCGTGATAGTTTTCACAAACCCAGCTGCCCGCATTGTCTGCTCAGGAGACCTCGGCATGAGTGAACGCGTTCGGGGGTGGTGCGGGCGCATGGCGTCCGCGGCGGCCGTCGTGCTCTGGCTTCCTCTCGTGGCGCTGGCGGAAGAGGCCGCGCACGAGGGCGGCGGGCTCATCAGCGTCGACCGCTCGCTGATCGTGCAGGGCGTGAACTTCCTGCTGCTGCTGCTCGTCCTCTGGAGACTCCTCTACAAGCCGCTCGTCGCGAAGATGGAAGAGCGCACGGCGGCCATCAGGAAGTCTCTCGACGAGGCGCAGACCGCGCGCGCCGACGCGCAGCGCCAGCAGGAAGAAAACACGGCGCGGCTGCGCCAGGCATACGCGGAGGCGCAGGCGATCCGCGACGCGGCCCTCGCGGAGGCTCGGGAAGAGCAGCGGACGCTCGTCGCGGCCGCGCGGATCGAGGCGCAGCGGCTCATCGACGCAGCGAAGACGCAGCTCGACGCCGACACGCGCCGGGCCCGGGAGGAGCTGCGCCGCGAGGTCGCCGACCTTGCGACGGCCGTTGCCGAGAAGCTCATCCGCAAGAGCCTCCGCGAGGAGGACCACCGGCGGATCGTCGCCGAGGCGGTGCGAGACCTCGGCGGACGCGCGTCGTGAGAGGGCGCCAGGCGGTCGCGACGCGCTACGCGAAGGCGCTCTTCGCGCTGGCGAAGGAGCAGGACCGCTCGGAGGCGGTGGGGGCGGAGCTCGGGACGGCGCTCGAGGTGCTCGAGGGCAACGAGGCCCTCGGGGGGTTCCTGGCGCGTCCCTGGGCGAGCGCCGCGGCGAAGCGCGAGACGGTGGCCGCGATCGCGGGCCGGCTCGGGCTGTCGAGGCTGACGCGCGATTTCATGGCCCTGCTCGCGCTGCGAGGCCGCGTGGACCATCTCTCCGAGATCCGTGAGGCGTACGCGGATCTCGCCGACGCCGATCAGGGTCGCGTGCGCGCGCGCGTGCGCACCGCCACGCCGCTGACCGACGTCGAGCGGCTGGCACTCGCGACGCGGCTCGGCCAGGGCCTCGGCGGTGTCCACGTGGTGCTCGAGGAGAACGTCGACAGGAATCTGCTGGGTGGCTTCATCGCCGAGGTCGGGAGCACGGTGCTCGACGGGAGCCTGGACGGCCAGCTCGCTCGGATGCGCGAGCGCCTGGTGAGAGGATAGGCAATGATCAAGGCCGCGGAGATCAGCGAACTCATCAAGCAACAGCTGGCCGGCTACGAGACCGAGGTCGATCTGCGGGAGGTCGGCCGGGTCGTCGAGGTCGGCGACGGCATCGCCCGCATCTACGGTCTCGACAAGGCGATGGCGGGCGAGCTGCTCGACTTTCCGGGTGACGTCGTCGGCATGGTGCTGAACCTCGAGGAGGACAACGTCGGGGCCGTGCTCCTCGGCTCGGACACCCTCATCAGGGAAGGCGACATCGTCAAGCGCACCGGCCGCATCGCCCAGGTCCCCGTGGGCGATGCCCTCATCGGGCGCGTCGTGGACGCGCTCGGCCAGCCGATCGACGGCAAGGGCCCGATCCAGGCCACGGAATTCCGGCCGATCGAGCGGTACGCGCCGGGCGTGGTCGACCGCCGGTCCGTCAAGGAGCCGCTCCAGACCGGCCTGAAGGCGATCGACGCCATGATCCCGATCGGGCGCGGCCAGCGCGAGCTGATCATCGGCGACCGCGGCACCGGCAAGACCGCGGTCGGGGTCGACACGATCATCAACCAGAAGGGCCAGGGGGTGTATTGCTTCTACGTGGCGGTCGGCCAGAAGCGGTCGACCGTGGCGCAGGTGGTCAAGGTCCTCGAGGACGCCGGGGCCATGGCCTACACCACGGTGGTCCTCGCCTCCGCCTCGGAGTCGGCCCCGCTGCAGTACATCGCGCCCTACGCCGGCTGCACGATGGGGGAATACTTCCGCGACAGCGGCCGCCACGCGCTCTGCGTCTACGACGACCTCTCGAAGCACGCGACCGCCTACCGCCAGCTCTCGCTCCTGCTCCGCCGGCCTCCTGGACGCGAGGCGTACCCGGGCGACGTCTTCTACCTCCACTCGCGCCTGCTCGAGCGCGCGGCCCAACTTTCGGATGCGCGGGATGGCGGGTCGCTGACGGCCTTGCCCATCATTGAGACCCTGTTAGGCGACGTCTCGGCCTACATCCCGACGAACGTGATCTCCATCACCGACGGCCAGATCTACCTCGAGGCCGACCTCTTCTATGGCGGCATCCGGCCGGCGGTCAACGTCGGCCTCTCCGTCTCCCGGGTCGGCGGCTCGGCCCAGGTGCGCGCGATGCGCCAGGTCGCCGGCAAGCTCCGGCTGGACCTCGCGCAGTACCGCGAGCTGGCGGCCTTCGCGCAGTTCGGCTCCGACCTCGACCGGGCGACCCAGCTCCAGCTCGCCCGCGGCCAGCGGATGGTCGAGGTGCTGAAGCAGGGCCAGTACGCGCCGCTGACCGTCGACAAGCAGGTCGTCATCATCTTCGCGGGCACCCAGGGCCTGCTCGACGAGCTGCCCATCGACAGCCTGCGGGCGTTCGAGGAGTTCCTCTACCCGTGGCTCGAGCGCCGGCACGGGGAGATCTACGCCGAGATCCGCGACAAGAAGGAGCTGTCCGACGCGCTCCGGGACACGCTGACGAAGGCGATCACGGCCGCGAAGGCGGAGTTCGCCGCCGCGAAGGGCATCAAGGCGGCCTGACGACCGATGGCGACCCTCCGCGACATCCAGCGGCGGATCCGTTCCGTCCAGTCCACGCAGAAGATCACGCGCGCGATGAAGCTGGTGGCGGCGGCGAAGCTCCGCCGGGCCCAGGAGCGCATTCTCGAGGCGAGGCCGTACGCGAGCACGATGACGGAGCTCCTCGCCAACCTCGCCGGGAGCGCGGGCGCCGAGGCGCACCCGCTCCTCGCGCGCCGCGAGGGGCCGCGGCGGCAGATCGTCATCATCACGGCCGACAAGGGGCTCGCGGGCGCCTTCAACTCCAACATTATCCGCCGATCGCTCGAGTTCATCCGCGAGTCCAACGCGACGGAGCTGACGCTCGTCGTGGTCGGCCGCAAGGCGCGCGACTTCTATCGCCGCCGGCCCTTTACGATCAGGAAGGACATGGTCGGATTCTGGGACCGCCTCGCCTTCTCGCACGCGTCCGAGCTGGCCGATCTCTTCATGCAGCAGTACCTCGCCGGCGAGGTCGACGAGGTGCACCTGATCTACAACGAGTTCCGCTCGGTCGCGGTGCAGCGCCCCCTCCGCCAGCAGCTCCTCCCGATCGCCCCCGCCACGGATGGGCCGGGTGCCGCGGGCCACGGCCCGGCCGCCGTCGATTACCTCTACGAGCCTGGCCCCGAGGCGATCCTCGGCGATCTCCTCCCGCGCCACGTCCGGACCCAGGTCTACCGGGCGCTCATGGAGTCCCTGGCCGGCGAGTACGGCGCCCGGATGACGGCGATGGAAGCTGCCACGAAGAACGCGAAGGAGATGATCGAGATCCTGACGATCCAGTACAACAAGGCGCGCCAGGAGAAGATCACGAAGGAGCTGCTCGACATCGTGGGCGGCGCCGAGGCCCTCAGGAAGGCCGCGGATTGAAGTTCGAGCCGAGCGGCCCCCGCGAGGCGAGGC
>CAZWXA010000238.1:0-6369 GCA_964637755.1 uncultured bacterium
CCGCGCGCAGGAGAGCCTGACGAAGGCGTCGCACACGCTGGCCGAGGTCATGTATCGCGAGGCCCAGCAGCAGGCCGGCAGGGCCCCCGGCACCGCTCCCGGATCGCGCCAGGAGGCCCCGAAGGAGGGCGAAGTGGTCGACGCCGAGTTCGAGGATCTGGGCGAGAAGAAGTAGGGGTCTCGACATGGGCCGGGACTACTACGCCGTGCTCGGCATCCCGGCGATGGCTGGTTTCCGCGAAATCCGGGAAGCGTACCGTCGCCTGGCGCGCCGGTATTCGCCGGACGTCAACCTCTGCGACGCCGGGGCGCCGGCCCTCTTCGAGGAGATCTCGCAGGCGTACCGCGTCCTCAGCGATCAGAATGCCCGGTCGATGTACGACCGCTACGGTCACGCGCTCGTCGAGGGGCGGGCACTCGCGGCCGGGCGCCGCGGCGACGACCTGCACCTGGCCGTCTCGCTGACGTTCGCCGAGGCTGCCCGCGGCGTGACGCTCGTGATGCGTCCGAGCCGCTTCTGCCGCTGCGGCTCGTGCGGTGGTGTCGGTTGCGAGGAGTGTCGCGGACGGGGTGTCCAGCGGACGGCGTGGCCGGTCTCGATCCCGATTCCGGCCGGCGTGGACACGGGCGCCCAGGTTCGCATTCCCGGCGAGGGCCACGCCGGGCCAGGCGGCGGCCCCCACGGTGACCTGCTGGTGAGCACGCGTGTGAGCGATCACCCCTTCTTCGTCCGGAAGGGGGACAACCTGCACTGCGAGGTCCCCGTCACGCTCGCCGAGGCGATTCTCGGCGCGCGCATCCAGGTGCCAACGCTCGACGGCGAGACGATGCTGGTCGTCCCGGCGGGGACACCCAGCGGACGGGTGTTTCGCCTGCGGGCTCGGGGGCTGCCCAGGGTCTCCGGCGAGGGCGTCGGCGACCTGTACGTGACGGTCAGGGTGGAAATCCCGACGGGACTCGACGCCAGGACGCAGGAACTGATCCGCGAGCTCGACCGGCTCATCGATTCCAATCCCCGCGCGGGCCTGTGGCGGGCGGACGAAGGCGCCGCATGACCGACCGCGGCAAGCCCCTGTACATGATCGGCGTCGTTGCCGATCTTCTGAAGGTCCACCCGCAGACCCTCCGCTTCTACGAGCGCAAGGGGCTGATCCGGCCGAGCCGGACGGGGGGGCGAACCCGGATGTACTCGGCCGAGGACGTGGAGGAGGTCGCGCGCCTCCTGCGCCTGACGCGTGATCTCGGCGTGAATCTGGCCGGGGCCGAGATCATCTCAAAGATGAGGCGCCGGATGATCGAGATGCAGAAGCAGATCGAGAACCTGCTGGAGTATGTGCGCGAAGAACGCGATGGGCCGGCCCGCGCGCGGGCCGACGGCGTTCCTCGCGAGGCGTTGGTTCGCGCCGCTTCCGGCGAGCTGCGTCCGTTCGATCTGCTCTGAGAGCGCGCGTGAAGAAATCGTCGTCCACGACGACCGGCGGGGGTGTCGGGGAGGAGCGATGCTCGCTCCGCCCGACGTTGACCGAGAGAGAAGAGGCTCCGCAATGGCTGACAGACAGGACCTGACGATTCCCGACGTGCTCTCGGTTCTTCCGCTCCGCGACACGGTGCTCTTCCCCCAGGCAGTGCTCCCGCTGTCGGCGGGCCGTCCGTCGTCCGTGCGGCTGATCGACGAGGCGGTGCAGGCGGGTCGTGTCATCGGCGTGGTGACGCAGCGCGACGCCGCCGAGGACGAGCCGGGGCAGGAGGGATTGCACCGGGTCGGAGTGGTGACCGTCATCCACAAGCTGGTCAAGCAGCCGGACGGGACCGTCCGGCTCGTGGTGCAGGGGCTCCGCCGGTTCCGCCTCGTCGAGGTCCTGGAGCAGAAACCCTTCCTGCAGGCCCGAGTCGAGCAGATTCCCGAGCCCGCCGACTCGGCCACGGACATCGAGGCCGAGGCGCTCATGCGAAGCGCGGTCGCGCTCTTCCAGAAGATCGTCCAGCTCTCCCCCGTGCTGCCGGACGAGGCGGCCAACTTGGTCGTCAACATCCGGCAGCCGGGCGTGCTGGCCGACGTGATCGCGGCGACCCTGCCGGCGCTCCAGACACCCTTCAAGCAGGAACTGCTCGAGACGATCGACGTCAAGCTCCGCCTGCAGAAGGTCGTCGCCGCGCTGACCAAGGAAGCTGAGGTCCTCGAGCTGGGCTCCAAGATCCAGTCCGAGATGCAGTCCGAGATGTCCAAGACCCAGCGGGAGTATTACCTCCGCGAGCAGATGAAGGCGATCCAGAAGGAGCTCGGCGGCGCCGACGAGCGCACCCAGGAGATCGACGAGCTGCGGGCCAAGATCGAGGCCAGCGGGATGCCGGAAGAGGCGCACAAGGAAGCGATGCGCGAGCTGGATCGGCTGGCCAAGATGCCACCGGCGGCCGCCGAGTACACGGTGGCACGGACGTATCTCGACTGGCTCGTCGTCATGCCGTGGAAGGCGGAGACCGTCGACAACGTCGACATCGCCGAGGCGCGGCGGATCCTCGACGAGGACCACTTCGGCCTCGAGAAGATCAAGGAGCGCATCCTCGAATACCTGGCCGTGAAGAAGATCCGGCCGGAGGGGAAGGACCCCATCCTCTGCTTCGTGGGGCCGCCCGGCGTCGGCAAGACGTCCCTCGGCAAGTCCGTGGCCCGCGCGCTCGGGCGCAAGTTCCACCGGCTCTCCCTGGGCGGGATGCGGGACGAGGCGGAGATCCGTGGTCACCGGCGGACCTACATCGGGGCGCTGCCCGGCCAGATCGTGCAGGGGCTGCGCCGGGCGGGGACGAAGAACCCCGTGCTGATGCTCGATGAGATCGACAAGCTCGGCATGGACTTCCGGGGCGACCCCGCGTCGGCGCTCCTCGAGGTGCTCGACCCCGAGCAGAACTCCGCGTTCCGGGATCACTACCTGGACGTGCCCTTCGACCTGAGCCGGGTGCTGTTCATCACGACGGCGAACATCCTCGATCCGGTCCCGCCCGCGCTGCGAGACCGGATGGAGGTCATCCACCTGGCCGGGTATACCGAGGAGGAGAAGACCGGCATCGCCCAGCAGCATCTGGTCCCCAAGCAGGCGCGCGAGCACGGGCTCGTGGCGGGCACGGACGTGACCTTCACCGGCGAGGCGGTGCGCATGCTCTGCCGGGGCTATACCCGGGAGGCCGGTCTGCGAAACCTGGAGCGGGAGATCGCGACGATCTGCCGCAAGGTCGCCCGACGACGGGGCGAGGGCGACCTCACCCCCGTGACCGTGACGCCGGACCTGTTGTCGTCCTTCCTCGGCGCGCCACGCTGGGAGTACGAGGAGCTCCGGGAACGGACCCGCGAGCCGGGGGTCGCGGTCGGGCTGGCCTGGACTCCGGTGGGGGGCGACATCCTGTTCGTCGAGGCGACGCGGATGAAGGGCGGCAAGACCCTGACGCTGACGGGCCAGCTCGGCGACGTCATGAAGGAGTCGGCCCAGGCGGCGCTCTCGTGGGTCCGGTCCCACGCCGAGCAGCTCGGGATCGCCCCCGACGTCTGGGAGACCTCGGATGTCCACGTCCACGTCCCGGCCGGGGCGATCCCGAAGGATGGACCGTCTGCGGGGGTGACGATCGTCTCGGCCCTGGTATCGCTCCTGACCGGCCGCCCGGTGCGAGGCGGCCTCGCGATGACAGGGGAGATCAGCCTGTCCGGCCGGATCCTCCCTGTCGGGGGAATCAAGGAGAAGGTGCTCGCGGCGCGACGGGCCGGCGTCAAGACGGTGATCCTCCCGCGCCGCAACGAGAAGAACCTCCTCGAGGACGTGCAGCCGGCGGTCCGCGAGAGCATGACGTTCCACCTCGTGGACTCGATTCCCGAGGTGCTGTCGGTCGCCTTCGAGGAGACTCCGTGGCGCCCGATCTTCCGCATGGAATCGGTCGCATGACGTACTGCCGGCGCGCCGGATGGACCCGGCCCCTCGGGGCGTTGCTCATCCCCCCGGAGGTGAGCAGGTTGCGCCCGTGGACGACCGCTCCGGGGCTCTATTGACAGGGGAAGCCAGGGCTCCCTAGAATCGCCTGGTGGCCCGGCTTGCCCTGGCGTCCCTCGCGGTGTCAGTCCTCCTGGTTGCCCCCGGTCAAGCCATCGGGGCTGCACGTATCTTTCGCCTCGTGGCTCCGGATGGCGTCGTCCACTTCACCAATACCCCGGGCGATCCGCGCTATCGCCGGATGTCCGGGATGTCAGGAACCTCGGCGGGCTGGCTCCACCTCGCTGGCGTCGAGGCGTCGCGCTATGCGGCCGAGATCGGTGAGTCTGCGACCCGCTACGGTGTCCCGCGGCGACTGGTGGAGGCCGTCATCCGGGCCGAGTCGGCGTTCAACGCCTGGGCCGTTTCACGCACGGGGGCTCGGGGCCTCATGCAGTTGATGCCGACGACTGCCTCGATGCTCGGCGTGCGGGACGCGTTCAACCCGCGAGAGAACATCGACGGTGGCGTGCGCCACCTGCGGGGTCTCATGGACCGGTATGCCAACAACCTGCGGCTCGCCCTGGCCGCCTACAACGCCGGCGAGCAGGCGGTCAGCGGGTACCGTGGCGTCCCGCCCTATCCCGAGACGCAACGGTACGTGGAGAAGATCCTCGGGGAGTACGGCGAGGAGTCGGCGAGCCCCCCTCGGGACTTCTACACGCACGAGAAAGAGGACGGGACGGTGACCTACTCGAACATCCCGCCCGGACAGCGCCGCGGTCGCTGACCGGCGGCACTTTGCCGTCGCGCTTCTCCTTGCCAACGCCCAGCTGGGCTTCCCGGAGAGGCCTCTCAGGGCCTGACCCCCCGGTCGAGACACCGGTACTGGAGGGCTTCCGCGCAGTGCTCGGGCTGGATGCTCTCCTGGCCTTCGAGGTCCGCAATGGAGCGGGCGACCTTGAGGACGCGATCGTGGCCCCGGGCCGAGAGGTTGAGACGCGCCATCGCGAGGGACAGGAGTCGCTGGGCGTCGGGCGGGATCGCGCAGAATTGCCGTACGTGCCGGCCGCTCATCTGCGCGTTCACGCGGACGCCCGACTGCGCGAGCCGGGCGCGCTGGCGCTCGCGCGCCAGGACGACCCGCGCCCGGACCGCGGCCGATGCCTCGACGGGCGACGCGGACCTGAGATCGTCGTAGGTGACCCCGGGGACCTCCAGATGGATGTCGATCCGGTCGAGTAGCGGGCGGGAGAGCCGTCCGAGATACCGACCGCGCTCGGCCTGGGTACAGAGACAGCTCTCGAAGCTCCGACAGCCCCGGCGGCATGGATTGGCCGCGGCGACGAGCTGGAAGCGCGCGGGAAACCTGGCCGTGCCCGCCGCGCGCGAGATCGCGATGTGGCCGTCCTCGAGCGGCTCCCGAAGTGATTCGAGCGCATGCTGCGGGAACTCGGGCAGCTCATCGAGGAACAGTACCCCGAGGTGCGCGAGGCTGACCTCGCCCGGATGCGGGTGGATCCCGCCGCCGATCAACCCGGCCGCCGAGATCGAGTGGTGGGGCGCGCGAAACGGCCGCGCCGCGACGAGCCCGCTCCCGGGCCCGAGGAGGCCCGCAACGCTCCAGATCGCGGACACCTCGATCGACTCGTCGAGCGAGAGCGGCGGCAGGATCGATGGCAGGCGCCGCGCCAGCATTGTCTTTCCCGCTCCGGGTGGTCCGACGAGAAGGACGTTGTGGCCGCCGGCCGCGGCGAGCTCGAGCGCGCGCTTCGCGTGCGCCTGACCCCGAACGTCCGAGAAGTCGGTGTCGTCGCAGGAACTCAGGGACAGCGCGGGGGTCGCCGGAAGCGGCCGGATCTCGCACTGGCCGTTCAGGAGCACGACGGCTTCCCGCAGGGTCGTGATGGCGAGGACCGTGACGCCGTCGACGGCCGCGGCCTCGAGGGCGTTTGCGGACGGGACGAGGAGCGCCTCTATGCGGGAGCGTCGGCAGGCGAGGGCGATGGACAGGGCGCCGCGCACGCCGCGGATGCCGCCATCGAGGGCCAGCTCGCCGACCACCACGAAGGAGCGGAACGGCGCACCCTTGACGAGCCCGATCGCGCTGAGGACGCCAAGCGCGATCGGGAGGTCGAACGAGGCGCCCTCCTTCCGCACGTCTGCGGGCGCCAGGTTGACGGTGATGCGGTCCATCGGAAAGTCGAAGCCCGAGTTCCTGATCGCCGCCCGGACACGGTCACGGCTTTCCCGGACCGTGGAGTCGGGTAACCCGACCGTGGTGAACGTGGGGAGGCCGGAGGCGACATCGACCTCGACATGGACGAGGGTGGCCTCGATCCCGTGGAGCGAGGCGGAGAGCACGCGGGCGAGCACGCGTCATTCTGTGGTCGCCCGCCCCGGCTCCGTCAATGTC
>CAZWXA010000239.1:0-6368 GCA_964637755.1 uncultured bacterium
GCCCGCGCGTGGCCCTCGCGCCGCACGCGGCCGCCCGGCTCGCCCCGCGATCGCTCGGAGCCGGCGCCGGGCCCATCCGGTCGACGCTCGACGCCGCACTGCAGCGGGTCGCCACCGAGAGCCTGCGGCGCCACCTCCTCGCCGTGCGCTCGCTGAACGTCCAGGACGGTGCGGTGCTCGTGGTCGAGAATCACACGGGCGAGGTGCTCGCGTACGTCGGCGGCAGCGGCCCCCTGTCCGCCGCAGGCGAGGTGGACGGGACCCGCGCGCGCCGCCAGGCGGGCTCGACGCTCAAGCCGTTTCTCTACGGCCTCGCGTTCGAGCTTCGCCTCCTGACCCCGGCGTCCCTGCTCGACGACGCGCCCCTCGACATCCCGGTGGCCGGGGGGCTCTACCGTCCGAGGAACTACGACAACGCCTTCCGCGGCCTGGTGACCGCGCGCACGGCGCTCGCGTCCTCGCTGAACGTCCCGGCCGTCAAGGTCCTTGGCCTGGTCGGAGCCGAGCGCTTCACGGACCGCCTCCGCGCGCTCGGCATCGATGGCCTGACGGAGGCCGGCGACTACTACGGCCCGGCGCTCGCGCTCGGGTCCGCGGACGTGAGCCTCTGGGGGTTGGTGAACGCCTACCGGACGATCGCCAGCGGAGGTGTCTGGCGGCCGCTGGTCATGACGCGCGACGCCGGGCCGTCTGGCGGACGTCCGACGCGGACAGGCTCTCCCCCGGACTTCGCACCGGGAACGGCGGCCGGAGGCGCGCAGAGCGGAATGCACCGACGGGTGTTCTCGCCCGAGGTCGCGTTCCTGCTGTCCCACATCCTCTCGGACCGCGAGAGCCGGAGCGCGACCTTCGGGCTCGAGAACACGCTGGCCACGCCGTTCTGGACCGCGGCGAAGACGGGGACGAGCAAGGACATGCGGGACAACTGGTGCGTCGGCTTCTCCCGGCAGTTCACCGTGGGCGTCTGGGTCGGGAACTTCTCCGGGGAGCCCATGCACAACGTCAGCGGGATCTCGGGCGCGGCCCCCGTCTGGCTCGATGTCATGGCCTGGCTCCATCGGGCCCGCCCGAGCCCCGTGCCGACGCCGCCACGCGGCATCGCCCCGCAGCTCGTCACGTTCCCGCGGGACAGGGAACCCGAGCGCACCGAGTGGTTCCTCGCAGGCACCGAGCCGGTCAGCGCGGCTCGGCGCACAGAGCCGCCTTCGTGGCCGGGGTGGAGGCCCGGACCAGGCCAGGCTGTCGAAGAAGGGCAACCAGGAGCTGGCCCGGCGCAGCCTCCGCGCGCGGACATGGAGATGGCCGAACCCCGGCCCAGAATCGTCGCGCCGGTGCCCGGAACGATTCTCGCGCTCGATCCCGATATCCCGCCGGCGCGGCAGCGCCTCGTCTTCGAGGCCCGGACGACCGATCGCCGACTCCGCTGGCTCCTCGACAACGCCGACCTCGGCCCCGCGAGCGAGCGCATCCCGTGGCCGCCGACGCGGGGCCGCCACACGCTCTCGATCGTGGATCCCGACCGATCGGTCCTCGACACCGCGACGTTCGAGGTCCGCTGACCGGCGCTCACGGGCGCCGGACCAGGTCGCGGTCGACCACGCTCAGCGGGCGGCGAGCAGGCGCCGCTCCCGGATGCGGAAGTCGTAGAACTTGCGCAGCTCGGCGGACTCGAATCGATGGCGCCGGGGCGGATCCCGGTCGAGGATCACCTGCCGGTCGAGGAGGACGCGACCGGCGAGCGAGGTCGGGGCGCCGTTGAGCAGCACCACATCGACGGCGTCGGTGCCGAGGTGGCGGGTCGCCACGCGCGCGACGTGAAGCCGCGCTTCGGCCAGATCCGCCGACTCGTCGACGTACACCGCGAGGTCCACGTCGCTCGTCGGCCGGAGCTCGCCGCGGCTCGCGCTCCCGAAGAGGTAGGCGAACACCACGGGCGGGCAACTGGGGCCGCGTCGGCGGCGCGCGGGCGTGTATCTCAACCCGGGGCACCGACTCAGGCGCTGAGCCGGCGTAAGATGCCCGGTGGAGGCATGGGATGAGCGTTGAGCTGAACCGGCGCCGCTTCACCGCGAAAGAGTACGAGCGTATGGTCGAGACAGGCATTCTCACCGAGGCCGACCACGTCGAGCTGATCGACGGGGAGATCGTGGAAATGAGCGCGATGGGGTCCTGGCATACCATGTGCCTGATCGTCCTGAACCGGCTCCGCGCCAGCCTCGCCGAGGACCGCGCGCTGGTGCTGATCCAGGGGCCTCTGCGGGTGGACGATCGCCACGAGTTTGCGCCGGACGTTCTGCTCCTCCGGCCTCGCCCCGGCGGGTACTGGCGCTCGATCCCCTCTCCTCCCGACGTGTTTCTCGTGATCGAGGTCGCCGATACGTCGCTCGATCGTGCCCGGCAGAAGGTGCGGCACTACGCGGAAGGGGGGATCCCCGAGGTCTGGATCGTGAATTTCCAGGACGAGGTCGTCGAGGTCCACCGGACACTGGCCACGGATGGCTATCGACATGTCCAGCGGATCGGTCGCGGCAGCGAGGTGAGCCCCGAGGCTTTCCCGGATGTTCGCCTCTCCGTCAGCGACCTTTTCGGCTGATACAGCGAATCACCTTCGCGCTCTGGCTCTTCCTCGTCGCCTGGTCTCCCTCCCGGAAGCGCATCTCGCGTCGCGGAACGCTCAGGCGCCTCCGGGAAGGCCGATGCGCAGCCAATCGGGGAGCTTGATGCTCCAGCCTCTCTCGTGGACGTGGCGGTAGCCCTTGGACTCCATGCAGCGCTCGAAGGCGGCCTGCTGGCAATTCCAGAAACTCCACGACCCCCGCAGGCACTCCCAGAACCGCAAGCCTGACGGCCGTCGCACCTCCTCGGAGCGCAGCCTGCATTCGAACTCGTCGCGAGCCTCCTGCTTCGCCGTCGCCACGGGCCGCGTCCAGGTGTGCTTCGTCGCGCAGCCGGACAACAGGACCAGGGCGAGGAGCGCGAGGATGGAGCGCCTGGCCGTCCTCACGCGGTTCCCTCATGCCTCGTTCGGCTTTCCTGTCTCCCCGACGCGCGTTCCCTCACCCGGCTGCCTCCCCCGCTTTTCCCCACGGTGAGTTCGGCGCTCCCCTCCGCATCACCCACGGCCTGGAAATCCTACCACCGGCGGGAGAAAATCCGCGTTGACACCTCCGCGGTCGGAACCTAGACTGCCCGGCAGCTTGCGAGCATCGAGGAATGCGTGAGTCGCACGTCAGCTCGGTCCGATAGCAACGGCATGACACGACGGCCCGCGGCGGAAGGCCGTTCGGCCGGAGAGAGCGCGCTCTCGCGCCGGCAGTTCCTCGCGCGGACGGCTGCGGGAGCCGCCGGCACGGCGATGCTCGGCAAGGCGCCCGCCGTGCTCGGCCAGCAGACCCGCGAGCTGTCCGTGTGGCACACCGAGGTCGAGCCCCAGACCGTCAAGGTCATCCAGGACACGAGCATCGCCGAGTTCGAGCGCAAGTTCCCGGGGTTCAAGGTGAAGCAGCAGGCGCTCGGCTGGGGCGACCTGAACACGAAGCTCCTGGCGGCGCTGGCCGCGGGGAGCCCGCCGGACCTGACCCACCTGAACCCCTTCGTGACGGCCTCGCTCTACACGAAGGGCCTGCTCCGTCCGATGGACGAGCTGATCCGCGCCCTCGGCGAGAAGGACATCCACGAGGCGACGCTCCGGCTCCAGTTCTTCGACGGGAAGTACTACGGCGTGACCCACGCCATGGGCGGGATCTTCATCGCCGAGCGGCGCGACCTGCGCGAGCAGAAGGGCCTCAAGCGAGCCGAGACCTTCGACGACCTGGTGAAGCTCGCGGCCGCGCTCACGGAGGAGGGCAAGCGCCACGGCATCACCATGCCCGGCGAGAAGCTCTACATGGGCTTCGTGCTCCCCGCCGAGTGGCTCGCCGCCAACGCGGGGAGCTGGGTCGACGCCAAGACGTGGCGCCCACATCTCAACAGCAAGGCGATGCTGGAGATCCTCGAGTACCTGCAGAAGCTCAACCGGTCCATGCCGCCCGGCTGGTCGGGCCAGAAGTACCTCGACACGCTGGCCGCCCTCTCGACCGGGAAGGTCGCCATGGTCTACCTGAGCGGTGCCCGGACCATCGGCTACATCGAGCGCTACGCGCCCGAGAGCCTGCGCGACCCCGAGCACTTCGCGCCGATGCCGAAGCCCCGCGGGCCCTCGGGCCAGAAGGGGATGTCCTCGCTCGACGGCGAGAACTGGGCCGTGTTCACGCAGTCAAAGTACCCGAACGAGGCGCTGGAGTTCCTCCGCATCTTTTACAAGCGCGAGCACTACCTGAAGTACTGCCACTCGGTGCCGATCCACCTGACGCCGATCTTCAAGTCGATGATCAACGACCCCGAGTACCTCGCCCACCCGCGCATCAGGAAGTGGCGCTCCTGGCACGACGCCATGGTGGAGGGGCTCGCCCAGGGCCGCTTCCTGCCGATCGGCTTCACGCGCCCCGAGGACCGGCTGGTGCCGTTCCTCGCCGAGCTGGACGGCTCGGGGATCGTGGCCGACCTGGTCGTCGAGGTCATGGTGGGCGGCAAGAACCCCCGGACCGAGGCCGAGCGCGCCCAGAAGCGGGCCGAGGAACTGCTGGCCCAGCTCGGCTTCAAGCGCTGGGCGTAGGTGCGCAGGAATGCGCTGATCGGCTGGCTCCTCCTGGCCCCGTCCCTGCTGCTGATGGGGGGCCTGATCCTCTACCCCGTCCTCTACAACCTCTGGCTGAGCCTCTTCGACAAGCACGCCTTCCTGCCCGCGCAGACCTTCGTCGGGCTCCGGAACTACCGCTACTTCCTGACGGACGAGGAGTTCTGGTCGAGCGTCCGCTACGGCCTGATCTACTCCGGCGCGACCATGGTCCTGCAGCTCGTCCTCGGCGTCCTCGCGGCGCTCCTCCTGAACGAGGCCTTCCGCGGGCGCGCCGCGCTGCGCGGCATCGTGCTCTTCCCGTACCTCATCCCGACGATCGTGGCCGTCATCCTCTGGAAGTGGCTCCTGAACGATTCCTACGGCCTCGTCAATACGCTGCTCGTGGCGGCGGGCCTGACGCGCGGTCCCGTGGCCTGGTTCGGGCCCGACTACATCATGTGGTCGCTCATCCTGACGAGCGTCTGGCAGTTCTTCCCGTTCGTCGTGGTCACCTACCTGGCGCGGCTCCAGACGATCCCGCCGGAGCTCTACGAGGCCTCGACGGTCGACGGCGCGGGCGTCTGGCGCCGGTTCCTCCACGTGACCGTGCCGCAGACCCGGAACGTCCTCTTCGTGATCGTCCTCCTGCGGAGCATCTGGATGTTCACGAAGTTCGACACGGTCTGGCTGATGGGCGGCGAAGGCGGTGTCGGCCGGTACATCCGGACCTTGCCGGTGTACGCCTACTCGCGGACCTTCACCTACCTGCAGGCCGGCATGGGCGCGACCCTGGCGGTGATCATGTTCGGGCTGCTCGCCGTCGCCACCGCGGTCTACTTCCGCTGCTTCCGCGAGGAAGAGGTCGTGTCGTGATCGGCGGCGCGCGGCTCCGGCGGACGGTCGGGCGCGGTGCCATCCTGTACGGCGGGGGCGCGTTGCTCGCCCTCGTGGGCGCGTTTCCGCTCCTCTGGATGCTCTCGACGTCCCTCAAGCCCTCCGGGGAGATCTTCGTGACCCCGCCGGCGCTGGTGCCGGCGCAGCCGACGCTCGCCAACTTCGGCCGGCTCCTCGCCGAGACGAACTTCCCGCGCTACTTCAGGAACAGCCTGATCGTGTCGGGCGCGACGGTCGCGCTGACGCTCGCCGTCTCCGCGGCCGGCGCCTACGGGCTCACCCGGTTCGCCTTCCGCGGCCGGGAGACGGTGGCCGGCCTGATCCTCCTCACGTACATGTTCGCGCCCATCATGATCATCATCCCCTTCTACATCCTCGTCCGGCAGCTCGGGCTCGTGAACACGCACCTCGCCCTCGTGCTCTCCTACACGACCTTCTGCCTGCCCTTCTGCCTCTGGCTCCTGCGCGCGTTCTTCCAGAGCATCCCGCTCGAGCTGGAGGAGGCCGCCCTCGTCGACGGCGCGGGCCTCGGGCGGGCCGTCTGGTACATCGTGCTCCCGCTGGCGCTGCCGGGCCTCATCGCCGCCGGCATCTTCACCTTCATCCTCGCCTGGAACGATTTTCTCTTCGCGCTGGTGCTCATCACCGCAGACGAGCTGAAGACCCTGCCCGTCGGGGTCAACGACCTGTTCAACGCCACCATCGTCGACTGGGGCATGATCATGGCGGCCGGCGTCATGATCACGGTGCCGGCCGTCCTGTTCTTCATCGCGGTGCAGCGGTATCTCATCCAGGGCTGGGGAAGCGGAGGCGTGAA
>CAZWXA010000240.1:0-6358 GCA_964637755.1 uncultured bacterium
CTGGCGGGTTACCGCGTGATCGAGCTGGCCCACCTGATCGCCGGCCCCGTGTGCGGGATGCTCCTCGCCGACATGGGCGCCGAGGTCGTCAAGGTCGAGCAGCCGTCCGGCGGCGACGCCTCGCGCTCCGTCTACCGCCACCTCCGCGGCGGCGACGCCGTCTTCCTCACCGTCAACCGCAACAAGCGAAGCGTTGCCGTGGACCTCGCGCGGGCCGAGGGCCAGGCGCTCTTCCGGCAGCTCGTCGGGCGGGCTGACGTCGTGATCGAGGCCTACCGCGGCGGCGTGGCCGAGCGACTCGGGATCGACTACGCGCGGCTCGCGCCGCTCAATCCCCGCCTCGTCTACTGCTCGCTCTCGGCGTTCGGGCCCGAGGGGCCGTGGCGGGACAAGCCGGGGCTCGACATGCTCGTGCAGGCGATGGGCGGGCTGATGGCGGTCACGGGCGAGCGGGACGGCGGCCCCCTGCTCTGCGGCACGCCGGTTGTCGACACGATCGGGGCGCTCCTGGCCGGGCAGGGGATCCTCACCGCACTCCTCCACCGGGAGCGCACGGGCGAGGGGCAGCGCGTCGACGTCTCGCTGCTCGGCGGCGCGCTCCTGGCTCACGCGGCGCGGCTCCCCGTGTTCCTCGCGGGCGGGGAGGAGCCGGGGCGATCGGGGAGTGCCCACCCCTACGTCGTCCCGTTCCAGGCGTTCCAGGCGAGCGACGGGTGGATCTACGTCGCCGTCTGGGTCGATCGCCTCTGGCGGCCCTTCTGCGTGGCGATCGGCCGCGAAGACCTTGCCGCGGACCCGCGCTTCGCCGTGCAAGAGGACCGCCGACGCCACCGCGAGGAGCTGATCGCGATCCTGGAGCGCCGCTTTCGGGAGCGCACCGTCCGGGGCTGGATGGCGGTCCTGGAGGCGCAGGACGTCCTCTGCGCGCCGGTGAACCGCTACGCCGACCTGCCGGACGACCCGCAGATCCGTGCGATGGGGATGATCGTCGAGCAGGAGCACCCGGCGGCCGGGCGCATCCGGACGCTCGCCACGCCCGTGAGGTTCGAGAAAACCCCGGTCGGCATCCGGGAGCCGGCCCCCGCGCTCGGCGAGCACACCGACGTGGTCCTGCGGGAGGCGGGCGTGCCGGCCGATGAGATCGCGCGGCTGCGGGCCGCCAAGGTCGTCGCGTGATCCGCCGGCGCCGGCTGAGGCCGTACACGCTCCAGCAGGCCGCGTCGATCGTCTTCGCGCTGATCGCCGTGCTGCCGCTCCTGATCTTCACCTGGGCGCTCTGCGCCCTCGACGCGATCCCGCGATTCCAGGCCCAGCTGAGCCTGGCACTCGCCCTCCTCGTCGCGCTCCTCGGCTTCGCCGTCTTCCGGGCGCTGATGGGCCGCATGTCGGAGCTGATCCAGGCCATGGCGCACGCCGTGAAGCCGCCGAGCGGATCGCAGGCGGCCGAGCGAGCCGGCATGACCGTGCCGGGAATCGGCGCGGTCCAGGAGTTCGGCGAGATCGCGCGGACGATCGCTCTCCTGTGGAAGGCCGAGGCCACGCCACACGCCGGCCGCCGAGTGCTCGTCTCGGTCAGGAACTCCCCGGAGCCCCTCGCCGGCACGCTCGTGCAGGTGACCGACGACGGGGTGCTCCTCGACCAGGGGGGCCGGCAGGTCGGAGTCAGCTACCGGCGGATCTCTGCGATCGAGGCCGACCGGGCCTCGCCGTGAGCGTCCGCCCGCTGCTCGCCCCTCCCTCTGTGCACTTTCGCGGGACGGGCGACCCGCGGAGCGTTGTGGCGCGTGGTCAGCTGACCGCGGCCGCCGGCGCGTGGCGGCCAGGCCGTCCTCGGCGGCGCCGGCCGCCGCGCCACTGCCGGCGAGGGCGTCCGGGCGTCGCCTCGGCCTGCGCCCCCGGCGGCTCCTCCGCCACGGGCGGCTGCTCTGTGCCCGCCTCAGAAACGGCGGCACCGAGATTGCCGTCTCCTCCAGACGCCGCCGCCGGCGCGGCCGGTTCCTCGACCTCTCCGCGGCCACCCGCGCCGACGAACGTGATCATGCCTGCCCGGTTCAGCTCCAGTTCCTTGATCCGGCGCAGGCGCGTGATCAGCCGCGGCGAACCCGGGGTCCGCCCGAAACCGCGGCCCTTCAGCGCATTGGCGAGCGCGTCGAGGCTCACGCCGCCCCCGGTCGACGCCGCCATGAGCTCCCGCGCGACGGCCAGGATCTCGTCGTGAGGCGCGGTGTGCGGCGGGGCCGCCTCCTCGACGCCCGGCGACTCCGCCGCGGCCACCGCCGGCGCGGCCACGACGGGAGCGTGAGCGACGCGGTGGGGGGGTCCCTCACGCCGTCCGCGGCGCCCGCGGCGGCGGCCCCGGCGGTGACCGCGTGGCTCGCTCGCGGTCTCCGTGGTCGCGCCGCCGTCGTCGGGCACGTCGGCGAGGACGCGGTAGGACAGCCGGCGGAACGCGATGCCGAGGCTCGCCGCCACGTCGCCGACGGCGTCGAAGGCCTGATCGTCCGAGACGATCTCCACGATGTCGCCCGGCCGGGCCGCGGCGAGCCAGACCCCGGCCGTGACCGCGATCCGGAGGTCGCTCCAGTCTCGGACGCCGGCCGAGGGCGCGCTGTGCACGAGATGCCCGCCGTGCCGAGCGAGCAGGCGGGCCGTGTCCTGCCCGATCACCTTCCAGTTGCCGACCGCGACCAGCTCCGTCGCGTTCCCGAGCCGGTCGACCGCGAGGTGCTCGATCACCTTCGCGATATGCTCAGCCCGGCTCGAGTTCTCGACGTCGAAGAAGATCGCCCGCCTGGTCGATGGGAAGGGCCGCTCGGACGGCTCCGGCTGGACCCGGGCGGCGAAGGCCGGCTCCGGCGCGGGCAGCGTGACGTCGGCGCCAACGATCGAGGGGACCGTGGGCTCGAGGACCGCGGGCTCGGGGGGCGGCGCCGGCGGGCTCTGTGAAGGCGCAGGCGATGCGGCGGGCTTCCGGCTCCCTCGCGCCGGCGGCGCGGCGGTTGCTCGCGCGCTGCGTGCCGGCTTGCCGTCGCGCGGGCGAGCCGGCGCCGGTTTGCCCCGGCGGCTGGTCGTGGGTTTCTTGCGGGTTGTCACGGGTTTCGCTCTCATGACGCCAACATAGCAGAGACTCTGTCCGGCGTGGCAGCGGATCTTGCCGCGCGCCGCCCGGCAGGCCTGGAGGTTTCGCCCGCTATCTTTTCATATCTTACATATCAGTTATATGCTATACGTTGCGGGTGCCTTCGGGCCCTGGTACCGTATCCCTGTCCGATCCTCTCCTCCTCGTCGGACCGTGACTCCAGCGTCCTTCTGCGTTCTCTGGAGCATGCGTGAATCCACAACGCAGAAGAAGCAAAGGAGGCGCCCCATGGCGCAGAAACTGTTCATCGGCGGTCTCTCGTTCTCCACATCGACGGATCGGCTTCGTGAAGCGTTCGCCGCAGCGGGACAGGTCGAATCGGCCGCCGTCGTGACCGACCGTGATACCGGCCGCTCGCGCGGCTTCGGCTTCGTGGAGATGGCCACGGCGGAGGAGGCCGAACGGGCGATCGCGCAATTCAACGGCAAGGATCTCGATGGCCGCCAGCTCCGGGTGGAGAAGGCCGCGGCCGGGTCCAGTCGCGGGAGCGGCGATGGGCGCTCGCGTGGTGGCTCCGGTGGCCCCTCACGTGGAGGACGCTGGTAAGAACTCCGTTGCCCCACGATGGCGCTTCGATTCGGACCATCGTGGCCAGCGGTTCCCGCGAAGGGACGACCCGAGGGCGACCTGCGATGAGCTGAGCCACCAAGAACACGACGATCCGCATGGCTCGAGGGAGTCAGGGGTCGCCCTGGTTCGGCGTGAAGTGGTCACAGCGCGGCAGCAGAGCCGCGCGCTCCCGGGACAAACTTTTTTCGTTTGACATCGGTGTCGGGAGGGGTGTACGCGTCACTGAACACCGGTGCGGGCAGATGCGAGCCGGCGGATGGGGTCCGGGGCGTCGGGCCGAGGCTTGCCCCGGGCTGGCGCGCCCGAATCGTAACGACGCAAGAGGAGGCCACTATGTCGGAGGCAGACAAGACGGTGCGGCACAAGCTCAGTCGGCGCCAGCTCTTGAAGGGGGCAGCCGCGACGGCCGGCGTGATGGCCGGCTCGGGCGCGATCGGCGGATTCCCGACGATCTGGGCGCAAAACATCAAGGACATCAAGCTGGTCCAGGTCGGCGGCTCGTACTCGGCGATCATCGACATCGCCAGACAGGCCACAAAGGACCTCGGCTTCCAGGTCGAGATGCAGACCGGCGCCCATGACGCCCTGCTCAACCGGTTCGTGACCCAGCCGAACTCGGTCGACATCGCCGACATGGAGTACTTCTTCCTGCTGCACCTGGTGCCCCGCGGCGTGCTGCACCCCATCGACCTCAAGAAGTACAAGTGGTGGGACAAGGTGGTGCCGATCTTCACCAAGGGCCAGTACCCCGACGGCCGGAAGGTCTCGGACCAGGGCATCCTGCCGTTCGAGGTCCAGTACGTGGACGGCCCGGAGTCGACGAAGTTCTCCAAGAGCCCGACCCAGTGGGCAAACGGGATCCCGACCGTCTACAACGCCGATACCCTCGGCATCCGCCCCGACATCGTCAAGCGGCCGATCGAGCACTGGCACGAGCTGCTGAATCCGGAGTTCAAGGGCAGGACAGCCATCCTCGATGTGCCCTCGATCGGCATCATGGATGCCGCCATGGCCATCGAGTCGCGCGGCGACGTCAAGTACGGCGACAAGGGGAACATGACCAAGGAGGAGATCGACAAGACCATCAAGATCCTGATCGACGCCAAGAAGTCCGGCCAGTTCCGGGCCTTCTGGACGACCTTCGACGAGTCGGTCAACCTGATGGCGTCGGGCGAAGTGGTGGTCCAGTCGATGTGGTCGCCGGCCGTGACGGCCGTGCGCTCGCGGGGCATCCCCTGCTACTACGCGCCGCTCAAGGAAGGCTATCGCGCCTGGGCGAGCTGCATCGCCCCGATGCGGCACCTGAAGGGTCTCAAGCTCGACGCCGCCTACGAGTACCTCAACTGGTACCAGTCCGGCTGGCAGGGCGGCTTCATCGCCAAGCAGGGCTACTACAGCTCGGTCCCCGAGACCGCCAAGAAGTTCCTGACAGCCGACGAGTGGGGCTACTGGTACGACGGCAAGCCGGCCAAGGGTGAGATCAAGGACCCCTATGGCGCGCTCATGGAGAAGGCGGGTCAGGTGCGCGACGGCGGCGCCTTCTGGGAGCGCATGGGCAAGGTCGCCTGCTGGAACACGCTGATGGACGAGAACCGATACATGGTCCGCAAGTGGAACGAGTTCATCTCGGCGTGATGTGATCCGGGCCGGGGGCGGCCGCGGCCGCCCCCGGGCTCGCTCTGCCATGCCAGTCCGCCGATCGAACACGTGGTGGCCGCGTCTCCACCATCTCCTGGTGGCGCCGCTGGCGCTCCTGCTGCTGGTGTTCTTCGGGGTCCCGCTGGCGCTGGTCGTGACCGTGAGTTTCTTCGACTTCGACCGGTTCGACATCATCCCCCGGTTCGTCCTCGCCAACTATGTCGAGCTGTTCAACTCCGGCCTGACGTACACGCTCTATGCCAACACGATCAAGTATGCCGTCATCGTGTGGGCGATCACGCTCGTCATCGGCTTCACCGTCTCGTATTTCCTCGTCTTCCATGTCCGGCCGTTCTTGCTGCAGCTGGCCCTGTTCCTGCTCTGCACCGTTCCCTTCTGGACATCGAACGTCATCCGCATGATCTCGTGGATCCCGTTTCTCGGCCGCAACGGAATCTTCAATCAGTCGCTGATCGCGCTCGGCATCGTCGACCATCCGCTGGAGTTTCTCCTGTTCTCCGACTTCGCGGTGGTGATCGCCTACGTCCATCTCTTCTCGCTGTTCATGATCGTGCCCATCTTCAACTCCATGGCGCGCATCGACCCGGCGGTGATCGAGGCCGCCGTGGACGCCGGCGCCGGCCGCCTCCGGGTGATCGGAGAGGTCGTGGTGCCCCTGTCGAAGACCGGCATCGCGATGGGCTCGATCTTCGTCGTCGCCCTGGTCATGGGTGATTTCTTCGTCGTCAAGATCATGAGCGGCGGGCAGAGCGCCTCGGTGGTGCTCGCGATGTCGAACGAGATCGCGGCCCTGCAATATCCCCCGGCGGCGGCGAGCGCGGTGGGGCTGCTGCTCGTCGTCACGGCGATGGTGGTGGGGATCCTGAGCCTCGTCGACGTGCGGCGAGAGCTGTCCGGCTAGGCCGGATTATTCATGAACGGCAGCAACTGGGACTGGACGGGTGGCGCGGCGGGCGGGGCGCCCCAGGAGGCGAGCCGGGGGACCCCACA
>CAZWXA010000241.1:0-6353 GCA_964637755.1 uncultured bacterium
CAAGCGCTCGCAGGCCGATCAAAAGGCCCCAGATGCGAGGCGGCGAGGCCGCGACGACTGAGGCGTATGCCACATACGCCGCAGGGAGGAGCGTCCGAGCCAACGCCGCAGATGGGGCCTTTTCATCGGCCTGCGCGGATGAGACGGCGGTGGTCAGGCATCATGCACCGGTCCTGCACAACGCGCATCCCGGCTCGAGCGAGGCGCTCGGCGACCGCCGCATTCCGGATGCCGAGCTGAAGCCAGACGACCGGCGGCGGGATCCGCATCGCCAGGATCTCCTCGGCGTGGCCCGGCAGGTGGCGGGGAGCGCGAAAGACCTCCAGCACGTCCACCGGCTCGTCGAGGAGGCCCAGGTGGTTGACGGCGCGCACGCCGTGAACGATCCGCCCGTCGAGACGTGGGTTGACCGGCAGGACCCGGTATCCCTGGGCGGCCAGGTAGGCCGGGACGTAGCAGGCGGGCTCGCCCTCGTCGGCCTTGGCCCCGAGCACGGCCACCGTCCGTGCTTCGATGAGGATGCGCCGCAGGCCGTCGTCGTCCTCGATCAGGTTCTCCCGCCAGTCTCCCACGACCGACAGTATACGGAAGCCGGCGACGTGCTCCAGTGCAAGCGCGCACTTGATGCCCGCCGGCGTTCGAGCCCGCCCCGTCCCCCGTGGCATCATCCACGAGGGGTGGACACGCCAGACTCAGCGGCCGAGCAGCACGCGACAGGGGGCTCCGTCCCCCCTGGCCAGCCGCAGCGGCAGGCAGATCAACTCGTAGCGGCCAGGCGCCACGGCCGACAGGTCGAGACCCTCCAGGATCACTACTCCGGCACCGAGCAGGAGCTTGTGCACGGGATGGCCCCGAGCCTCGAACGCTTCGATCGAGAGGTAATCGATGCCGACGAGCCGGATGCCCCGCTCGATCAGCTCGCGAGCGGCGTCCAGGTCCAGCGCGACATAGTCCCGCACGAACTCCTCGCGTTGCCACAGAGAGGAGTTCCGCGTCCTGAACAGGACGCGATCGACGCCCGCCAGGTCGAGCCGCGCGCACTGCCACCGGTCGATGACGGGCGCGTCGAGGGCCTCGACGACGAGCGCGGGACCGAGCAGGGCGCCGAGGGGAACCTCGTCCAGCGTTCCCGCGCCATCCAGGAAATGCGCCGGCGCGTCGACGTGCGTGCCGGTGTGTGAGCTGAGCGTGATCGCGCTCACGTTGGCGGGGGCGCCGGCGGCGATCGAGAGTGGTCGGGTCACCGTCACCGGCGGATCGCCCTCGTAGGCGACCATGCCGTCCCGGATCGGCACGGTGACGTCGATCCAGTTCAGAGGCGGTTCGCCGCGACGGACCCTCGCGGCCCGTGTCCGCTCACGCCGGGTCATGAACCAGCCCCCGGGTGCCCGGCGCGTCGGCGACCGTGTCCAGCAGGCGCCCCCGCCCGGCGCGTCGGGATCGGGCGCTCTACCTGTCGGTGGAGAGGATAAGGCGCTCGCGGCGGCCGAACGGGCTGCCGGCAATCCCCTCCTGGACGAGCTTCTGCCGGCGCTGCAGGTACCCGTTCCGGACGGCGCTGTAGAGATCGAAGACGGTCTCCTCGACGTTCTCGAACAGCTCGAGATTCAGCGACCGCTGATTGACCGTCTTCTCCGCCGTGAGGCCGAGGGTGACCAGGAACGGCGCCACCCAGGTCAGCGGATCGAGCGCGACGTCGAACGCGAAGCCGGTCGCGTCGCGCACCGTGAGCGGCGGGAGCACCGGCACCACCAGATACGGGCCCGGCCCGAGGCCCCAGACGCCGAACGTCTGCCCGGTGTCCGCCTCCAGCTTCCCGACGCCGAAGCTCGGCGCGGCGTCGATGAACCCTCCGAGACCGAAGACCGTGTTGATGAAGAAGCGGCCGAATTCCTGTCCCATGGCGTCGAACCGGCCCTGGAGCGCCGTGTTGATGATCCGCCGGAAGGACCCGACGTTCTCGAAGACGTTCTTGACAGCCTGCTGGACGAAGTTCGGCACCACCTTGTTGTAGACCTTCGCCACCGGCTTGATGACGCGCCGGTCGAGCCCGTAGTTGAACGCGAAGGTTTTCTCGTTGAACTTCATCCAGGGATCGTACTCGGCCAGCTCCTCCTCGCCCTCGAAGGGGGCCCGCGAGATCGTGTCCGGCGCCGGCGTGTCGGCCCCGGTTTCCGCCTTCGCGAGCGGCGCTCCGGTGACGTCTGCCGTAGCCGGTCCGTTGCCGCCCTCGCCGACCGGCGACGCGACCGGTGCGGCAAACGGATACTCGTCCGCTGCTTCCACCGCGGGCCGGAGCTCGGCACCCGCGAGCGTCGCGCCAGACAGACTCCAGAGCACGGCCGCGAACAGAGCAGGAACGAGTGTACGACCCACGATAAATCCCCCTTGTCGCCCGCGGGCTGGGTGAGCCGAATCGGAAGGCATCTCCGGTCAGTATATCCAAGTCGAGCTCGCGGCAACCGTTCGAAATTCCCGGCACCCTCGCCCCCCCCTGCCGCGCCCCGACCTCGCCGCCGCCCGCGGGGCCCGGGAGGCCCCCACACGCGCGACCAGCACCTCGGGCTCCGGCGGTCGCGCGCCGGTCCGGGGTCTCCTCCGCCTGGTCAGGAAGCAGTCGTCGGGCTCGACCCTGCGGCGGGCGGCGCGACCGAGTCGGATCCGAACAGCCCCGCGTCGAGGAGCTGGGACGGTCCGAGACGCACGCGATCGAGGTCGACGCCGCGGAACGCCTCGGCCGGCGCGCACCCCACGAGCTCGTACTCCAGCACCGAGACGCCGCGGCGGGCGGCCTCGGCCTCGATCGCCGCCACCACCAGCCCGACGGGCGTCACGCGATAGTTCAGGAGATTCAGGCTGACCTGCGCGCGACCCCGGCTCTCGAGCGGCACGCCGAGCGCCCGGACCGCGGGGAGACCGCCCGACACCTCCCGGACCGAGCGGGCGATCTCGCGCGCGGCGTCGAGGGCGTCCTGGTCGAGCACCGCGTTGAACGCGATCAGGACGCCGCGCGCGCCGACCGCCGTGACGCCGGCGGTCGGATGAGGGACGGGCGGCCCCGCGTCGGGCTGACCACCCGGCGCCCGCATCCGCGCCGCCAGCCCCTCGAGCTGGCCCCGGCGCAGCGCGGGCAGCTCCCGCCGCTCCGGTGCCCGTGCCGCTTCCCCGAAGTAGAAGACCGGCACCTGGAGTTCCTCCGCGATCAAGAACCCCACCCGCTGCGCCGCGCGCACGGCGTCCGCCATGCGCGCCCCGCGCATGGGAACGAAGGGGACAACGTCGACGACCCCGATCCGCGGGTGGACCCCGCGATGCGTCCGCACATCCAGGCGCGCCACGGCGAGCCGGGCGAGCGACAGCGCCGCGCGCTCGACGATCCCCGGCGGGCCGAGGACGGTGAAGACCGAGCGATTGTGGTCGACGTCGGCGTGGACGTCGAGGAGCCGCGCGCCCGGCGCCTCCACGGCCTCGGCGAGCGCCTCGATGAACGCCCGGTCGCGCCCCTCGCTGACGTTGGGGACGCATCCGAGAAGGACCGCGGGCTCGTCAGCGGCACGCGCCCAGGAACTGGAGATCGATGGGTCCATCGGGTCGAGGGATATCCCGGTCAGAGAGCGCGGTGGTGCGTGCCGGGCGCCGGCCCGCGGCGACTCAACCGGGGCGGGGCTCCCGGCGGGCCGGGGCGAGGGCGTCGGCGAAGGTCTCCACCGCGCGCAGGAGCGCCAGCGGCGCGGCCTGGCCGAGGCCACAGAGGGAGGCCAGCTGGATCGTCGTCCCGAGCGCGCGCACGCGCTCCACGACGGGATCCGGCTCGGTCGCCGCCTCGAGCTCCTCGAGCAGCGCCAGCAGGCGTGGAATCCCCTCCCGGCAGGGGGTGCACTTCCCGCAGGATTCGTTCGCGTTGAACGCGAGCAGCGTCCTGACGATCTCGACGACGGACGCGCCAGCCGGAACCGCCACGATGCCGCCGGTCCCGGGCGACACCTGCTCCCGCGGCTCCATGGGGACATCGAAGAGCCCGGCGGGGACGATCGTCCCGGAAGGCCCGCCGACCACGGCGCCCTGGAACGGCGCGCCGTCGAGGGCGCCGCCGCCGATCTCCTCGACAAGAGTCCGGAGCGTCACGCCGTTCCTCACCTCGACGACTCCGGGCCTTCGGAGCGGACCGGACAGGCCGAAGACCTTCGTACCGGGCGCCTTCGCGGTCCCGAGGGCCGCGAACCAGCGCCCGCCGCGCGCGACGATCGCGGGGATCGCCGCGAGGGTCTCGACGTTGTTGATGACCGTCGGCTTGCCCCAGAGCCCCGACTCGACCGGAAACGGCGGCCGGGTCCGCGGCTGCGCGCGCCGCCCCTCGATCGACTCGAGGAGCGCGGTCTCCTCCCCGAGCACGAAGCCGCCGGCGCCGCGGCGCAGCTCGACCGAGCAGGACGCGCTGCCGCCCAGCACCCGCTCCCCCACGATGCCCGCCTCGGCCGCCTGGGCGACGGCCCGCTCGAGGCGCTCGGCTGACAGCTCGGCCTCGCCGTGGACGTAGAGGACCGCGCGCGTCGCGCCGGCGGCGTAGGCGGCCAGGAGCACGCCCTCCAGCACCTGGTGAGGATCGCCCTCCATCAGGTGCCGGTCCTTGAAGATGCCGGGCTCGCCTTCCTCGCCGTTCATCACGACGTACCGGGGCTCCCCCGCCGCCTTGCGGCAGGCGTCCCACTTGAGCGCCGTCGGGAAGAACGCGCCGCCACGCCCCTGGAGCCCCGCCGCCTTCACGCTCTCGATCACGGCCGGCGGGGGGCCGTCGAGCGCCTGCGCCAGCGCCCGGTACGCGCCGTGGCGGAGCGCGTCGTCGAGATCGTCCGGATCGATCGCCCCGCACCGGGCGAGGAGCACGCGCTCCTGGCGCGCCCAGAACGCGTGCCGCGTCACGGGCACGAGCCCACGCCAGCTCTCCCCGGCCCACACGACGCCCTCGAACCCGAGCGGGGGAAAATCGTCACCGCCGCCCAGCAGGCACTCGACGAGCCCCGCCGTCTGCGCCGGCTCGAGCCGCTCCACGAGGAAGCGCGGCCATCCGTCGCGCTCGATCTCGACCACGGGCGCCGCGTAGCACATGCCGTTGCAGGCGCCGTCGATCACCCGTGCTGCGATGTCGCGCTCCCGCACGGCCGCGCGCATCGCCTCCAGCACGGCCCCGGCGCCCACCGCGCGACCGCAGGTCCCCGCCTGGACGCGGATCTGCAGCGCGGGCCGCTTCGAACACCGCTCGTCCGCCCGCGCCACGAGCGCCGCGAGGACTTCCGCGGGCGAGGTCGGCGCCGGCGGCGGCTGGCCAACGATCCGGGACTCCGCGGTGAGCCCCCCCGGCGCCGCTCGAACAGCGCCTGGCATCGATCGGGCCCGGTCGCCGCGCTCGGGCCGGTGGCCCGCGTCCTCGCTCGCGCACGCGGTCGGCTCCGCCCTGGATTCGGCGCGATCGGGTTCTCCTGCCGCTTCGCCGGCCAAGGGGGTGGCCGCGCTCATCGGGGGCGAGGCGGTCCCGGATGGACCGGGGCCGGGGTGAGCGGAAGGCGAATCCAGGACCCAGGGGCCCAGCTCCTCGATGTCCGCCGCGCTCACCCGCCCGCGGTACTGCCCGTCGACCTCGATGAGCGGCGCGACCCCACACTCGAAGAAGCAGTCGGCCGTCTCCAGAGAGATCTCGTCGCCGGGGGACCACCGGCCCGGCTCGACGCGGTGGCGGCGCATGACCGCATCGAGGAGCTCGCGCCCGCCGCGAAGGGCGCAGCTCACGCCGGTGCAGACGCGGACGTGGTGCCGGGCGCGCGGCTTCAACCGGAACTCCGGGTAGTGCGTCGCCACCCCGTACACCTCGCTCAGCGGCACCCGCAGGTGCGCACTCGCCCGGGCGAGCGCCTCGGTCGAAAGGTACCCGGCAGCGTGCTGGAGGGTCTGGAGCGCCGGCAAGAGCCAGCGCCGCTCCCGCGGGAACCGCTCGAGACCGTCCACGGACTCGCCGCGCTCGTCACTCACCTGGCAGCCCCTCGCCCGACTCGCCGGCGCAGACGCCCGATCATGCGCTGACCGTGCGACACCACGCGGTCGCCGGCGCCGTTGGCCTCGATCCGAGACCCCTGCCCAGGCAGGCGCGGCGATGCGCCCGCCGGTCGACTGCGTGACGGACGCACTGGCGTTCGGCCACTCCAACCCGGGGCCCACTCATGCTCGCATCGTACCAAAGGTGTCCCCGCGCGTGATTCAAGACCACGGTGCGCCCGGGAAGACCGCCCGAGGGGAACGGACGCCAACGGCGCCGTCGGGGGAAGCCTCGACGAGGCCATCTGGCGTGGCTAGCGCGCGAG
>CAZWXA010000242.1:0-6348 GCA_964637755.1 uncultured bacterium
AAGGTGCTGCGCGACCGTCCAGGCTGGATCCGCAAGGTCAACCACGACGTCGAGCGGATGGGCGCGAAGGTCCTCGCGCAGTACGCGGTGCTCGGCCCGTACGACTTCGTGACCGTGCTCGAGGCGCCCGACAACGAGACGGTCTCGCGCGTGTCGATCGAGCTGGGCGCGCGCGGGTCGGTGCAGATGATGACCATGGCCGCCATCCCGCTCGAGGAGTTCATCTCGCGGCTGGAGCGCGGCGGGGGCAGACGTGACACCGCAAAGAGGAGCCCGAAGACCCGATGAAGGTTCTGAGGCTCACTCCCGAGAAGTGCACCGGCTGCCTCCGCTGCGAGCTGGCGTGCTCCTACATGCAGACCGGCGCCTTCCAGCCGTCCAAGTCCGTCATCAAGGTGTCGCGGTTCGAGGGGCACACCTCGTACGCGCCGTACACCTGTACGCAGTGCGCCGAGGGCTGGTGCATGACCGCCTGCCCGGTCGGCGCGATCACCATCAATGCCGCCGGCGCCAAGGACGTCGTCGACGACCGGTGCGTCGGCTGCAAGCTCTGCACGATCGCCTGCCCGTACGGCACGATGTTCTACGACCCGGACAGCCGGAAGGCCTTCAAGTGCAACCTCTGCGGCGGCGCGCCGGCGTGCGCCGACGCCTGCCCGACGGCGGCGATCACGTTCGAGGACGTGCCCACCGAGGACTGGATCGGCGACTTCGCCCACGAGCGGACGGCGCGCGTGCTCGCGCTGGCCTAGTCCGGCACGATGCTGAAGAACCCCGCAGGACACTCGAAGAGGCCCGGCCGCACGGCGGCCGCAGCTCGAGCCGAGGCGAGGCCCGAGTGAATCCCGCCGACCGAGACGTCCGTGGCCATTCGATCCGAGCGGCGGAGCCGCGACGCGAGGTTCGAGTCGATCGGACATCGCAGGCAGGAGGATCGGATCCGGTGCTCGCCTCGGCTCGCCGTGCCAGGCAGATGGGCCCTTTCGGCGGTCTGCTGGCAGCTAGGAGAGACCAGTGAGACGTCATCTCATCATCGGCGGCGGCACGGCGGGCATGAACGCCATGCGGACGATCCGGGAGGAGGAGCGCGAGCCCTCGGAGGTCACCCTGGTCTCGGCGGAGCGCCCGTACTCCCGCATGGTGCTCCCGTACTACCTCGACCGGTCGATCGCCGAGTCGCACGTCTTCACGGCCACGGCCGCGATCCTCGCGCGCTGGAGCGTGAAGAGCCACATCGGACGCCGGGCAGCCGCTCTCGACACGAAGGCGAGCGTCTGCACGCTCGACGACGGCACCCGGATCGAGTACGACGACTGCCTGATCGCCACCGGATCGTCGGCGGTGCGGGCGCCCGTGCGGGGCGCCGACGGCCGGGGCGTCCACTCCTTCTGGACGCTCGACGAGGCCCGCGGGATCATCGGGCAGGTCGCGCCGGGCAGCCACGTCGCGATGATCGGAGCCGGGTTCATCTCGTTCACGATCCTGAACTCGGTCCTCTCGCTCGGCGCCCGGCTCACGATCGTCGAGATCGCGGCGCGCATCCTCCCGCGGATGGTCGACTCGACCGGTGCCGGCCTGGTCGAGACGTGGCTCCGGAAGCACGGCGTCGCGATCCGGACGGGCGCCGTCGTGACGAAGATCGAGGACGACGGCACGCGCAAGCGGCTCCGGGTGAAGGGCGGTGCCGACATCGTCTGCGACGTGGTCATCATGGCCACGGGGATCCGGACGAACCTCGAGTGGCTCGAGGGCTCGGGGGTCCGGGTCAACCGCGGCGTCGTCGTCGACGATCGGCTCCGCTCGAGCGTCCGGAACGTCTACGCGGCGGGCGACGTCGCGGAGGGGCGGGACCTCCTCTCGGGCGAGCCGGTGGTCCACGCGATCGAGCCGACCGCCCAGGAGCACGGGCGCGTCGCGGGCTCGAACATGGCCGGCCGCGAGGTCGAGTACCGGGGGAGCCTCCTGATGAACATCGTCGAGGTCTGCCACCTTGACGTCGCGTCGTTCGGCGCCTGGGACGACCCCGAGGCCGAGGCCTTCAGCGGCCTCCGCGCCGAGCGTCCGGCGTACCGAAAGCTCCTCTGGAGAGGGGACCGGATGACGGGCGCCATCATCCTGGGCCGGTCGAGCGACGTGTGGACGACCAACGACCTCGGCATGCTCAAGGGGCTCGTGCAGAGCGGGATCGCGCTCGGGCCGTGGAAGGAGCATCTTCGCCGGAACCCGTTCGACGTCAAGCCGGCGTTCATCGCCTCCCGGGCGACCGCGACGCTGCTTCCCGAAACCGTCCTCGGGCGGCCCTCGAAGGCGCCCGGGGACACACCCGTGGCGGTCTAGACATGGCGACAGCGACCCCGAAGAAGCGCGAATCGAAGACAGCCCGCGCCCCGGGCCCGAAGGCTCCGCCCAGGCGGGCACAGGCCGCCCCGGAGCCCGCGGCACAGCCCGGCGGATATGCCGGGAAGCTGCTCCGCGTGAACCTCACGACGGGGAAGACCTGGCCCGAGCCGTGGTCGCCCGCGGACATGCGCGAGCTGGTGGGTGGCGCCGGGCTCGGCGCGATGATCCTCTACCGCGAGTTGCCGGCCACCGTGCACTGGGACCATCCCGAGAACCGGCTCGTCCTGGCGACGGGCCCGCTCGCGGGGCTGCCGGTCTGGGGCACGGGCGGCCTGACCGTGGTGACGCGCGGCGCGGGCACCGACGGGCCGACCTCGACGCAGGCCAACGGCTTCTTCGGGGCGAGCCTGAAGTACTCGGGGTACGACGCGATCATCGTCCAGGGCATTGCCAGGAAGTGGGTCTACCTCTACATCAACGACGACGTCGTCGAGCTGCGCGACGCGGCCCACCTGGTCGGCAAGGACACCTGGCAGACCCAGGACGTGCTCTCTGCTGCGCACGGGCTCTCGGGCCACCAGCTCTCGGTCTACTCGATCGGCCCGGCCGGCGAGAACCTGGTGCGCTTCGCCGCGATCCAGGGCGACTACGGGCACGTGGCGTCCAAGAACGGCTGCGGCGCGGTCATGGGCAAGAAGCGGCTGAAGGCGGTGGCGATCGTGCGTGGGACGCAGGCGCTCCGCGTGGCCGACCCGCGCGGGCTGATGCAGGCCGCGGACGACATCGCCCACGATCTCCGGACGGATCCGACGGCCCGCGGGCTCTACGAGTACGGCACGCTGGCCGGCGTCGTGAACCTGAGCAAGATCGGCATGCTCCCGATCCGGAACTACACGACCAGCGTGGCGGAGATCGACCTGAGCCGGTGGGAAGCGCCGGCACTCCGGGCCGGTTTCGACCACCGCGGTCACCAGTGCAACGCCTGCGGCATGCACCACTGCCACATGCAGGTGATCCGGAGCGGGCCGCACAAGGGGACGCTCGTCGACGAGCCCGAGTACGAGGGCTGGTCCGGCGCGGGGTGGACGATCGGCGCCACCGACCCGCAGATGGTGAGCTGGCTCAACACCGAGCTCGATCGGGCAGGCCTCGACGTCAACGAGTTCGGCTGGGTCTGCGGCTTCGTGATGGAGTGCCTGGAGAAGGGCTACATCACCACAGCGCAGCTCGGGTTCGATCTGCCCTGGGGCGACGTCGAGGGCGCGCGGAAGCTCGTCGACCTGATCGTGGAGCGCCGCGGGCTCGGCGACCTCCTCGCCGAGGGGGTCAAGCGCGCGGCCGAGAAGCTCGGGCCGCCCGCGCGGGACTGCGCGGTCTACACGCTGAAGGGCGCGGTCCCGCGCGGCCACGACCACCGTGCGCGCTGGCACGAGATGCTCGATACCATCACCTCCGGCACGGGCACCCTCGAGACCGGGAACCCCGTTCACCCGACCGAGGTCGGCCAGCCGGCGCGCGTCGATCCGTTCGACGGCGTCGCGGTGGCGAAGCACGTCGCCGGGCTCCGGGGGCGGCTCGCGTTCGAGGATTCGCTCGGTACCTGCATCTTCACCACCCGGACCCGGCTCGAGAACATGTGCCGGGCGCTCAGCGCCGCGACGGGCTGGACCTACACGGTCGACGAGGCCGTGCGGTTCGGCCGCCGGACCGGCCTGATCTTCCGCGCGGTGAGCCTCAGGTGCGGCATCACGCCCGCGGTGGAGTATCCGTCCAAGCGCTACGGCTCCACGCCGGTGGACGGACCCGCCAGGGGCCAGGACGTGATGGCGCAGTGGGAGACCATGCTCGACACCTGGTACGCGGACGTCGGCTTCGACCGGAAGACCGGCAAGCCGCTGCCCGAGACGTGCAAGGCCCTGGGGGCCGCGTGGCTGGCGAAGGATCTGTGGGGACGGTCCAGGTAGAGGTTCTCTCCTGGGTCACGAAGTTCGTGGGCGGCGCCGGGTCGGGCCGAAGGGTCTTCGAGGAGCCCGTTGCGCCCGGTTCGACGCTCCGGAGTGTCCTGCAGGGGCTGACGTCGCGGTATCCGGAACTGGACGCGGCGCTCTGGGAAGGCGGCCAGCTCGGCGAGCACCTCGAGGTCCTGGTCAACGACGCGGTCATCGGCATCACCCACACGATCGACTCGCCCCTCGAGCCGGGCGACCGGGTCGCTCTCCTCGGCCAGTTCATGGGTGGGTAGCGAATGCGGGTCAGCCAGTGCCCGCGCTTCGCCTGTCAGCAGGGGGTGGCGGCGGTCCGGCGGCGCACGGTCGGAGATGGAATGACGCCTCGCGGACGTCTCGACGCACGGCTCCGGTGACGGCCGGCTGCGGGCACACGAGCGGCGGCGGCCCCGCGCGGCTCTCACGATGACGGGCCCGAACTCCGAGTGATCGCCAGCCGCTGGCAAACGAGCGACCGCGGCGAGAGGATGTGAGTCCACATGTTCGACATCGGCGTCCAGGAAATGGTCCTCATCATGGCGCTGGCCCTGATCGTCTTCGGGCCGTCGAAGCTTCCCGAGCTTGGCAAGATGATCGGCCGGGCCATGCGCGAGTTCCGGCGGGCGAGCGAGGAGTTCCGCTCGACCGTCGAGACGAACCTGAAGATCGACGAGATCGACTCGCCCCCGAGCAGCGCCTACGCGCCGTGGAAACCTGAGGCGGTCTCTCCCGTCGCAGCGGTGACGCCGCCGGTCCCCGGCGAGGCGACAAGCCCGACCGACCCGCTCGCGCTCACGAGCTCCACCGAGTTCGTCCCGGAGGGTTCGGAGGCGTCCTCGCAGACGGTCGTGGTGGCCTCCGAGCCGGGCTTGCCCGCGGAGCCGTACTGGGCACAGCGCGGGTCACGACTCTTCCATCGCCGCGACTGCGCGTGGAGGGCTCGCCTGAACGGGGGCGGGCGGGTCGGGTTCGAGAGCATCGCGGGCGCGAAGAGCGAAGGCTACATGGCCTGCCCGGTGTGCGAACCAGTCGAGGTCGGGTTCCGAGTCTGACGTCCCCGGGGACTCCCCGGTAGTCCCTCGCTCAACGCCGGCGGGAGCGAGCGCCGCTCCTCCAGGACCCCCCACCGGCCCTCTCAGCCTTTTCGGTGTCACACAAACCCTGCTTCGGCCCCGTCCGTCAGGACTCGAGCGTTTGCCCAAGAAGTGATCGTGAAGCACCGCATGGCCCCGACCGATCGCGCGGCGTTCATGGTGCGAAGGTGGGCCGGACCGGCCGGCTCCCGACCATTTTCTTCTGATGTCGTCAGGTGTGTGCTATTCTCCTGGCGATGGTTCGAACCGGATCCTTCGGGTAGCGGGGAGACTGATGGCTCCACGGAATGAACGGGCATTCGCCCTCGACGGGGAGGGGACGACGCAACGATGCGAGACCTGACGGCACGGCAGCGGGAGGTCCTGGACTTCATCAGGGTGTTCACGCGGCAGCAAGGGGTTCCGCCCACCGTGCGCGAGATCGGCGCCCACTTCGGGGTGACGCCGCGCGCCGCCTTCGATCATCTGGCCGCTCTCGAGCGGAAGGGCGTGCTGGAGCGGCGCGTGACGGCCGGGCGCTCCTCGCGCCCGCTGGTCCTCACCGATCGGGGCGGGTTCGGCGTCGCCACCGAGGTACCCATCCTCGGCCGGATCGCGGCCGGCCGGCCACTGCTGGCGGAGGAGCACCGAGAAGGGACGCTGCCGATCGCGGCATCGGCGCTGCCGAATCGCGGAGAGGACGTGTTCGCGCTCCGCGTGCGGGGCGACAGCATGATCAACGCCCACATCATCGAGGGTGATCTCGTGCTCGTGCGGCGCCAGGATTCGGCGCAGGTCGGCGACATCGTCGTCGCGCTGCTCGACGACGAGGCCACCGTGAAGCGGTTCGCGCGTGACGGCGACCGCGTCGTGCTCGAGCCGGAGCATCCCACGATGGCGCCGATCGTCGTGGCGCCGGGGGAGCGGACTCTCACGATTCTCGGCAAGGT
>CAZWXA010000243.1:0-6315 GCA_964637755.1 uncultured bacterium
GGCGATGGCCGTCCTCGTCCTCGCCGACCACGCGCTCCGGCACGAGGCGCTCCGGTCACCATAGCGGAGGCCATCGCCACGCACCTGGTCGAGGCGAAGCAGGCCGACGACGTCTTCACCGTCAAGGACAACCACCCCACCCTCCGCCAAGACATCGTCGACACGAGATGGAACGACTGCTTGACCAGCCGGCGTGCGGTCGGGCTCGGGGGTGAAGCCGCAGTCCGTGCGGCGCGCGGCGGGCCCGGGACGAGGGCGGCGTCAGCGGCGTCGGCGGGCCGACACCGGGTGCCGCTTCGCGCCGTTACCCGCCAGGCCAGCGAGCGCGAGCGAGGCGAACTGCTCGGCCACGTCCCGGACGCCCAGGCGCCCGCGGGGGTCGTACCACTTGTAGAGCCAGTTGAGCATCCCCAGAAGCCCGTACGAGGTGACTTGCACGTCGAGATCGGGCCGGAACTCGCCGCTCTTCATCCCCTCGCGGAGGATTTGCTGCCAGAACCGCTCGTACTGCTTGGGGGAGAGCTGGGTGGCCGCGCGGAAGCGGCGCTTCAGGTCCTCCGTCTCGCGGAGGTAGACGAACAGGTGCGGGTAATGCTGGCCGAAGGCCTCGAGGTGGGCGAGGATCGCGCGCCGACCGCGGCCGCGATGATTTCGCGCTGGGTCGCCATGCGTCTTGACCAACCGTTTGGTCAGAGATAGCACGTTGGCGCCGGGCGGGTCAACCGCCCGTGGCCTCGAGCCGTTCGCGTCGGACCGGAATCCCGGGCCGGCAGCACGAGGCGTGCCTGGGGGCGCGTGCTGCCAGCTCACTCCTGAATGGCGGCCGCACGGGTGCGCCGACCGGGCGTCCCGGCCGGCGGCCGCCGCCACCCGAACAATGCCAGGAGCGGGATCACCGCCGCGAAGATCCACGCCAGGCGCCAGAAGTCGTCCACGAAGGCGAGGAAGAGCGCTTGCCGCTGGACCCCCGCGTAGAGGAAGGCCCAGGCCTGCTGCTCGGCGGTCGCCGGATCGGCGCCCCGCGCGGCAAACATGCCCACGACCTCCTGGTAGCGCTGCCAGACCTCGGGGTCGTAGAGGCTCATGTGACCCACGAGCCGCGCCTGGTGGGACTGGGCACCTCGTTCGAGCAGCGTCGCCATCGTCGCGATGCCGATCCCGCCGCCCAGGGTCCGGATGAAGTTGAAGAGGCCCGAGGCGTGACCGAGGTCGCGGGGCGGGACCGCGCTCAGGGCCATCGTGGACAGCGGCACGAAGGTGAGGCCGATACCGAGCCCCTGGACGAAGCGCGGCCACACGACCTGCCAGAAGTCGGCCTCGAGCGTGAGTGTCGCCATCAGCGACATCGCCCAGGCGCAGAGTGCGGAGCCGATCCCGATCAGCCAGCGGGGGTCGACCCGGTTGATGAGCGCGCCCGCGATCGGCATCGTGAGGAGCATCGCCACGCCGCCCGGGGCCAGCACCAGTCCCGCCAGCAGCGCCGTGTATCCCATGAGAATCTGGGTAAACAACGGCGAGAGCACGATGACCCCGTAGAAAGCCACGCTCATCACCAGCATCGCCACCGTCGCCGCCGCGAAGGTCCCGTGCCGGAGCACGCGGAGGTCGACCACGGGCTCGGCCGTCCGCAGCTCGCGCACCACCAGGAGGACCAGCGCCACCGCCGCCACCGCGCTCACCCGTGTGATGAGCGACGAGCTGAACCAGTCCTGGCGCTGTCCCCGGTCGAGCACGAGCTGGAGCCCGCCGACCCCCAGCGTCAGGAGAACCAGCCCGGCGACGTCGACGCGCCGCACGGCGGGCCTGGCCGTCGCCGGCTCGGGCATGGAGATCTGGGCCAGGAGAACGGTGACCGCACCGATCGGCACGTTGATGTAGAAGATCCACCGCCAGCTCCAGTGGTCGGTGATCCAGCCGCCCAGGGTCGGCCCCACGATCGGCGCGAACATGATGCCGATGCCCCAGAGCGCCATGGCGGTGCCGCGCTGGTGCGGCGGAAAGCTCTCCATCATGGTGGCTTGTGAGAGGGGCACGAGAGGGCCGCCGGCGACGCCTTGCAGGAAGCGCGCCAGGATTATGAACGCCAGGCTGGGGGCCGCGCCCGCAGCTGCCGAAGTCATCGTGAAGAGCCCGGTGGCCAGGATGAACAATCGCTTGCGGCCGAAGAGGTCGGTGAGCCAGCCGGTGATGGGCACGCTGATGGCGTTCGCCACCATGAACGACGTGAGCACCCACGTGATCTCGTCCACGGCGGCGGAGAGCGAGCCGCGCATGTGATCGAGCGCCACGGTGGTGATGGTGAGATCGAGGAACACGAGGATCGTCGCCGTCATGGTCGTCACGGCCACGATCCACTTGTTGGCGTCGCCGGTCGCGGTCACCGCACCTGGATCGTGGGGACCACGGACATGCCGGGGACCAGGAGCCGGCGGCCATCCTGTCCGGGCTCGAGCACCAGCTTGACGGGGATCCGCTGGACCACCTTCACGAAGTTGCCGGAGGCGTTCTCGGGCGGCAGCAGCGAGAAACGGGAGCCGGTGCCACGCTGGATCGAATCGACTCGTGCCCGGAGGACGAGTTCAGGAAAGGTGTCGACACGCACGGTCGCGGGCTGGCCGGGGAGGACGTCGGTGAGTTGCGTCTCCTTGTAGTTGGCGACGACCCAGACATCATCCACGCTCACGACCGCGAGGAGCGGCTGGCCGGGCTGGACGACCTGGCCAACCTCGACCGTCTTCTTCGTCACCCGTCCCGCTATCGGCGCCTGGATCGTCGTGTACTCGACGTTGAGCTCCGCCTCACGGAGATTTGCCAGGGCCTCGGCGAGCTGCGCTTCGGCGCCGGCGTTGTCGGCCTGGCGGATGGCGACCTCGCGCCGCCGGCTCCGGGCCGTCGCCCGCGCCGCCTCGGCTTCCTCCAGCCCGCGGCGCGCCTGGGCGCGCGCTACCTCCTGGCTGCCGACCTCCGCCTCCACCTGGCTGACCTCGGCGAGCGCCATGTCGAGCCGCTGCTGGGCGGCGTCGAGCGTTGCGCGCGCCGTCTTGAGCGCGGCGTCGGCGTGGTCGAAGTTCTGGCGGGCCACCAGCTCGCCGCGGAGCAACGCATCCATCCGCGCGTGGTCGAGCCGCGCCCGCTCGAAGTCGGCGTGCCGCGCCGCGATGTCGGCACGCGCCGACTGGACCGCGGCCAGCCGCGCCCGGAGCTTCCCGGCCTTCTCCTGAAGGGCGCGTTGCGCGCCCTCGATCCCGAGGCGCGCACTCCCCACCGAGGCCTCCGCCTGCGCGACCTGGCTCCGCGTCGACTCGTCGGTCAAAGGGACGCTGGCGGCGGCACCCCGCAGGCGGCTCCGGGCCAGCAACACCGCCGCCCGCGCCCGCTCGAGATTCACCTGCCAGTCCCGCGGGTCCAGGCGGACGAGCACCCGGCCCGCGGCCACGTCCTGGTTGTCCGCGACCAGCACCTTGATGACGGTCCCCCGGAGTCGGGCGCTGACGGGCGCCACCCGCGCCTCGATGAAGGCGTCGTCCGTGGCGACATGCGCCGTCCCGTAGAACGAGAGATACGCCGCGTAGGCGAGCGCGCCGAGGAGGATCGCCGCCGCAAGCCCGGAAGTGACGCGCCGCTGGACGCGGGTGCCCCGCATCCAGCGCCGCGGCGCATGGCCGGTCGGGACCGGCTGCTCACTCATCGCTCGGCGTGCCGGTCGGGCGCCACGGCCGTCCGCGGCGAGCGGTCGCGTGGTCGCGCGGGGCTGCTCGAAGCGGCGAGAACTTCTTCTTGACCAATCGTTTGGTTGGCAGCACCATACGCGGCTGACCCCGACGTTGTCAACGGTCGGGCCCTGGTGGACCCTGGTGGCTCGTGAGGGGTGCCCAAGCCCATCCTCGAGCTGGCCCACGCCATGCTGCCCGAGGGTTTCGAGCTGGGGTCCTCGAACAGCACGGGCCGGAGTTCTTCAAGGGGCTGAAGGACGCGCAATACTTCACGGGCTTCGCGCGGACGTCGCTGGGCCCCGACTTCTACCGCGCGGCGCCCGGGCTCAAGCTCGTCCAGCTCATCAGCGCCGGCTACGATCGCTGCGATCTCGCGGCGGCGCGCCAGGCCAACGTCCCCATCGCCAATAACGGCGGGGCTAGCGCCAAGCGCCAAGTCGCGCGAGAGCACCCCGACCGGTTCTGTCTCGACGGCAAGGTCTTGCGGTGGGCTTCAGCCACGGAGGATCGACCCCGCGAGAAGCTCTCGACCGCCGGCCATCGCAAGCTCGCCGCCCTGGCCGCAAAGGAAGGGATGACGCCGGATGAGCTTCTCGGTCGCCTGATCTCCGCCTGGCGCAACGCAAAGAAATGACGGCCATGCCAGACGCAGTCACTCCAACAGGCACGGCAAACACCGCCGCGGAGATACCATGAAGCGCGACAACATCGAGGGCGGGATACCGACGCTTGCCATGGCTCTGTCCGAGCACATGCACGCGGACGAGCTCAAGAAGCTTGCCACGCTCACCAGCGGCCCGGTCCCGACCCGGAAGGCCGAGCTCGCCGATCTCATCGCCAAGCATCTCGAGGGCAACCGGCTGCGCGCCGTGTGGCAGAGCCTCGACGAGCTGCAGAAGGCCGCGGTGGCGGAGGTGGTGCACTCGCCGGACACGCAGTTCCCAGTGGACAGGTTCCAGGCCAAGTACGGGCGTGCGCCGAGCTGGGGCTCCCTCAACACCTACCGCCGCGACGAGCGTCCCACCGCGCTTCGCTTCTTCTTCTACGGCGGCGAGGGTGGAGGCGGCATCATGCCCGACGACCTGAAGGAGCGGCTCAAGGCCTTTGTCCCGCCTCCGGCCCCGGCCACGGTGAAGTCGCTCGAGCAGCTTCCGACAGTGTACGAGCGGCCCTACGAACGCTGGAACCCGACGACCAAGAAGAAGGAGCAAGGCACCGAGTCGATCCCGCTCACGGTGCGTGAATCGGAGCGGGCGGCCCAGCGTGAGCTCTTCTCAGTGCTCCGCCTCGTAGACGCCGGCAAGATCGCGGTGAGCGACAAGACGCGCAAGGCGTCGTCGGCGACGATCGACGCGATCACGGCGAACCTGGAGGGCGGCGACTACTACCCGTACCAACCGCCGGCGGACAAGTGGTCCGACGAGAACGCCGGCCCCATCCGCGCCTTCGCGTGGCCGCTGATCATCCAGGCGGGCGGGCTCGCGCAGCTCTCGGGCTCCAGGCTCCAGCTCACCAAGGCCGGGCGGAAGGCGCTGGGGGAGCCCGCGGCGGAGACGCTGCGGTCCCTGTGGGAGAAGTGGACCGACACCACGGTGCTCGACGAGCTGTCGCGGGTCGAGTGCGTGAAGGGGCAGACCGGCAAGGGCAAGCACGGGCTCACCGCCGTGGCGTCGCGCCGGGAGGCCATCGCCGCGACGCTCGCGGACTGCCCGGTGCAGCAGTGGATCGCCGCCGACGAGCTCCTCCGGTACGTGCGCGCCTCGGGCAACGACTTCGCGGTGTCGCGCAACGCCTGGAACCTCTACATCGGCGAGCTGCAGTACGGCTCGCTCGGCTACGCGGGCGGCGAGGGCATCCTCGAGACGCGGTACCTGCTCGGCTTCCTCTTCGAGTACGCCGCGACGCTCGGCCTCATCGATGTCGCCTTCATTCCGCCGGCGGGCGCTCGCGGCGACTACCATAATCTGTGGGGCACGGACGAGCTGCCGTACTTCAGCCGCTACGACGGCCTCATGTTCTTCCGCATCACCCCGCTCGGGGCGTACAGCCTTGACATGGTGTCGGACTACAAGCCCGCCCCGGTCGAGGTGACGCCGGTGCTTCGGGTGCTGCCGAACCTCGAGATCGCGGCGATCGGCGCGGCGCTCGAGCAAGGCGACCGGCTCGCGCTCGACGCCTACGCGGTTCGCGTCTCGGACCTCGTCTGGCGGCTCACGGCGACGAAGCTCCTCGCCGCCACGGAGGAGGGGCGCTCGGTGGGCGAGATTCGCGAGTTTCTCGCGGCCCGCAGCGGTGCGCCGCTCCCCGACACTGTCGGGCGCCTGCTCGAGGACGTGGCCGACCGGTGCGCGCGCGTCCACGACCGCGGCCTCGCCCGGCTCATCGAGTGCGCCGAGCCGGCGCTCGCAGCGCTCATTGCCAACGACACCCGGACGCGCACGCACTGCATGAGGGCGGGGGAACGCCACCTTGTGGTCGCGGCTTCCTCGGAAGCAGCGTTCCGGCGTGCCCTGCGTGAGCTCGGCTACCTGCTGGCCTCGGGCGAGACGCGCGTGACGAAGGGCCGGCGCGCGAGCACGTCGGACGCGCCGGGTCCGCGGGC
>CAZWXA010000244.1:0-6310 GCA_964637755.1 uncultured bacterium
CCCCTGTTCCCGGAACAGCGGCGGTCGTCGTTCAGCCGGATGTCGACAGACTTGCCCGCCACCGCTCATGCTCGGGCCGCGCGCCGAGCGGCCGCGATGCTATCATCCGGCACCATGGCGGTGAAGATGCTGGCGCTCGTGCCCGGGGCCGCGCTCGTCCTTCTCTCTGCGCTCGCCCAGGCCCAGCCCCACGTCGAAGGCGAGCTGAACCGTGCGAAGGCCGCGCTGCAGATCAAGAAGTTCGACGAGGCGGCGGCGCGCTTCGGGAAGCTCGCGGAGGCGGGCCACCCGGTCGCGCAGTTCTACATGGGGCGGCTGACCGCCATGGGCCTGGGAACCCCGAAGGACCTGGCGAGGGCGACCGAGTGGTTCCGGCTCTCCGCCCAGCAGGGCCACGTCGAGGCGCAGGCGGTGCTCGGCCTCCACTACATGCAGGGCCTGGGAGTGGCGGCGAACTATGCAGAGGCGGCGCGCTGGTCCAGGCTCGCGGCCGAGCAGGGTCACGGGGGCGCCGCCTACAACCTGGCGAAGATGTACAGCCAGGGCGGCCCCGAGCTGGCCGTGGACCGGGCGGAGGCCGAGAAGTGGGCGAAGGCGGCGATGGCGAAGGGCTTCCCCGATGCGCTGAGGGTGAAGCCGGAGCAGCCGCAGCGGTCGACCGAGGCGGTCGCGATCTTCGAGGAGGGCAAGCGCTTCTACCTGGCCGGCGACATGGCGCGCGCGGTGCCGCTCTTCGCGCGGTGCGCGCGGATGGGCGACGCGCCCTGCCAGCTGCAGATCGGCTGGCACCACGAGGAAGGCAAGGGCGTGCCGCGCAACCTCGCCGAGGCCGTGCGGTGGTATCGCGCGGCCGCCGAGCAGAACGCTCCCCGCGCGCAGGAGAACCTCGGCACCATGTACCACCTCGGGCGCGGTGTGGAGAAGAACTGCAAGACCGCGGTCGAGTGGTACGCGCGGGGCGCGCTGCAGAACGACCACGCGAGCCTCTACAGCCTCGGGCGGATGTACCAGTTCGGCTTCGGCGTGAAGGAGGACCGGGCCAAGGCCCACGCCTTCTACCGCCAGTCGGCCGCGTTCGGCAACCCCAAGGCGCGGGAGGCGCTGGTGACGTTCACCCAGTTCGTGTGGCCGGACCAGCGCTCGCAGGACATCTACACCGAGCGCGTGGTCCGCTACCTGAGCACCATCAACGGGTGTCAGGCCCAGGCCGATCGCGAGGGACGCTCCGTCCGCTGCCTCGTTCCCGCTATCGACTGGAACCCGAAGACCTGGGAAGACTGCTGAGACCCTGCCATGAGTCCGGACGCGCCGCGCCCGATCGACGTGCACGCGCACTTCTACCCCGCGAAGCTCATCGAGATCTGGAAGGCCGAGGGCCCGCGCTGCGGCGGCGAGGTCGTCGAGGTGCCGGGCAAGGGGCCCCTGCTCAAGGCGGGCCCGCTTCAGGCCGGGCCGCTCGGGCCGCGCTTCACCGACCTCGACGCGCGCATCGAGGCGATGGACGAGCAGGGGGTCGCGATGCACGCGCTGTCGCTGTCGCTGCCCATGGTGTACTGGGCCGACCGGGCGCTGGCCCGCACGCTCTCCGAGGCGTACAACGACGCGGCCGCCGACGCCCACCGGCGGTACCCGGAGCGCCTGGTGTCGCTGGCCGTGCTGCCGATGCACCACCCGGACGACGCGGTCGCCGAGCTGGAGCGCGCGCGGACGCTCCCGGGCGTGCGCGGCGTCTACATGGCCACCGCCATCGCGGGACGCGAGCTGTCCGATCCCGTGTTCTTCCCGGTCTACGAGGCGATCGAGGCGGCGGGCCTGCCGATCTTCCTGCATCCCAACGCGGTCATCGGCCACGAGCGGCTGACCGCCTTTTACCTCCAGAATCTGCTCGGCAATCCCTTCGAGACGGCCATCGCCGCCGCGCACCTCATCTTCGGCGGCGTGCTCGACCGGTTTCCGCGGCTGACGGTGGGCCTGCCACACGCGGGCGGCGCCTTCCCGTACCTCGTCGGGCGCCTGAACCGCGGCTTCGAGAAGCGTCCCGAGCTGGCCGGCCGCGAGCGCGGTCCGCTCGAGTACCTGCGGCGCTTCTACTACGACACCATCAGCTACCACGCGCCGGCGCTCGCCTACCTCAAGGCCCTGGTGGGCGCCGACCGCGTGCTGATGGGCAGCGACTACTGCTTCCCCATCGCCATCGAGCGCCCGGTGCAGGTGGTGACCGAGCACCCCGACTTCACGGCCGAGGAGCAGGCGCTGGTCCTGGAAGGCAACGCGCGGCGGCTGCTGGCGCTCTGACCGCGGCCCCCGGGCGCCGTGTCAGCGCGGCGCCCGGGGCGTCGATTGCGCGCTTCCCATCCCCCTCGGCTTCAGCCCTTCTTCACCGGGATCAGCGAGGGACCCTTCAGCTCGGCGGGCAGGATCTCGAAGAGCACGTGCACCATCGGGGCGTCGGTCCTGTTGAACACGGTGTGGTTCACATCGCCGGCCTCGAAGAAGAAGTCTCCCGGCCCGTAGACGACAGTCTTGTCGGGCAGGACGTACGTCATCTGGCCGGAGGTGACCTGGCGGATTCCCGGCCCCACGTGATTGTGCTCACCAACGTGCCCGCCGGGTTCGAGCGTCAGCTCCGTCACCCGCAGCTTGTACTTGCCGTTGAGGTCGCCCAGGAAGCCGGAGAGAACGCTCTCGAACTTGATCTTGGCGACCAGCCCCTTGGTGTCCACTCTCACCGGGCTCGCGCCGGGTTGCTGGGCGCTCGCGTCACGGGGCGACGCGAGCCAGGCGGCCAGCGGGACTGCCGCCAGGGCCTGGAGAAGATCGCGCCTTGTGGTCTCATCGTTCGACATGCCTTGCCCTCCTTTCGGGCGCGTCTCGATTCGGAGACACGCGCACTCAGCAGCTCGAGCCTCGGCCTGCAGCTATGATCATCGCGGATTCGCGCCGGCGGAGCAACAGGAGCGGCGCCCTGATCTCCGGGGCGAACGAGGCCATGAGGGTCTGGTGCTGGCCGCGGCGGGCGCGGGTCGGGCCTGCGTCCCTGTCCGGCTGGCGCCTCCTGGTACGGAACCCCTCCCGCCTCCGTGACTCGCACCTCCCGGGCGCGGGGTAGTGCATCAGTTTGAAGTGCCCTCGGCTGTCAGATTTCTAAAATGATGCACTGCCGGGCCGGGGGGTGCCTTGACTTGAGTTCACGGGAGGTGACACGATGCGGCGTCTCCTGATCCAGAGGCGACGGGACCAGCGACATCCACTACGCAGGACGAGAGGGGGGCGTGTCATGGGGAGCGATTCCGGGGGGGTCGATCGCAGGGAGTTCTTGCAGCGCATGGCGGTCGGCGGCGCCGGCCTGGCCGCGGCCGGTGGCCTGCCGGCGGTCTGGCCGGGGCGAGCGGCCGCCGCGAAGGGCACGGTCACCTTCGCCGACATCGGCGTGGGGGACCCGGGCGGTGACTGGTCGAAGTTCAGCGGGCCGAGCGGCTGGGACGTCAAGCTGGTCGCGATCGGCAACGCGCCGTCCGCCATCCTGAACGTGCTCATCGCGGGCGGGGGCACCCAGATCTACGACATCGTCAACATCGTCGGCGGCATGCAGAAGCCGCTCGTCGAGAGCAACCTGATCGAGCCCCTCGACACCTCCCGCCTGCCCAACTGGCGGCAGGACACCTACGTCCGGGACTTCCTCGCCCCCGGCAAGCCGGGCTTCGAGTTCATCGGCTACAAGGGCAAGGTCTACGGCGTGCCGACGATCCTCCAGGGGGATTCGTTCGCCTACCTGCCGGAAAAGACGGGCCCGCTCGACTCCTACGGCGCCCTCTTCGACCCCAGGTGGAAGGGCTACGTCGCGCTCGAGGACAACTTCACCACGACCGGCCAGAAGACGGCGCTCTACCTGCAGAAGAGCAAGCTCGCCTCGATCGGCGACCCGGCGAACATGACACCGAGCGAGATCAAGACCGTCACCGACTACCTGATCGAGAAGAAGAAGGCCGGCCAGTTCCGCGTCATCTGGTCGAGCTTCGAGCAGGCGGTGAACCTCCTGGTGAGCCGGGAGGTCTACGTGATGGACGCCTGGGAGCCGATGGTCTTCGCCGCGAAGAAGCAGGGGGTGAAGGCTGTCTACGCCGCGCCGAAGGAGGGCTACCTCCTCTGGGCCATGGCGGCCTACATCGTGAAGAATCCGAAGCGGCCGGCCGAGCAGGAAAAGGCGACCTACGACCTGCTCGACTTCATGCTCGGCGGCTGGTACGGGGCCAAGATCACCCTGACGCGCGGCTACCTGACGAACCCCGGCGCCGTCCCGTACGCGAAGGCGAACTCGAAGGAGTTCTCCGCGACGGAGGCCCAGGAGATCGCCGCGATCGACGGCAACGTGAAGAAGAAGTTCCAGGCCGGCGGCACCTGGCAGAACCGCTGGCCGACCCACATCGAGACCTACGAGGCCGAGTGGGCGAGGTTCAAGGCCGCCAAGTAGCGACCCGGCTCGGTGCGGGTTCTCCCCGCTCTCGCGCGGTACGCCCTGCTGGCGGCGCCGCTGGTGTTCGTCGCCGCCCTGCTGGGCGTCCCCCTGGGCCTGATGTTCGTGTGGAGCTTCTGGGAGCGGGCCGGGTTCTGGATCCGGCCCGCCTTCACGCTGGCCAGCTATGCGCAGTTCCTCGGCGGCGCCCGCCTGCCCGTGCTGGAACGGAGCCTCGGCGTCGCCGCCCTCGTCACCGCGCTGAGCCTGCTCCTGGCGTACCCGATCGCCTACTTCCTCAGCATGCGGGTGAGGAGGGCGCTCTCCCGGACGGTCCTGCTCCTCTTCACCGTGCCGTTCCTCGTGAACTACATCATCCGCACGTTCTCCTGGGTGTACCTCCTGAGCCGCACCGGTCCCGTCAACCGCGGCCTGATCGCGGCCGGGCTCACGGATCGCGCGGTCGACTGGCTCCTGTTCAGCGACTTCTCGGTCCTGGTCGGCCTGCTCAGCTCCTACATGCCGTTCATGATCTACCCGCTCTGGGCGGCCCTCGACGGCATCGACCGTCGCCTCGTCGAGGCGAGCTGGCTCCTCGGCGCGAGCCCCCGGCTGACCTTCCTCCGCGTGACGCTGCCGCTCTCGATGCCCGGCGTCTTCGCCGCCGTGATCTTCGGCTTCGTGGGGTCCTTCGGGGAGAGCGCGGTGCCGATCATCCTGGGCGGCGTCGGCTACCAGCTCATGGGCAACACGATCACGAGCGCGCTCGACGTGCTCAACTACCCGCTGGCGGCCGCGATGTCGAGCGTCGTCGTCGCCACGATGCTCGCCTTCCTGCTGGCCTGGTATCTCGCCTTCGACCTGCGGTCGGTCCTCGGCAAGATCGCCCGCTGGAGGTTCTGATGCCGCGCGGGCGCCCCGTGGCCTCGCCCGATCGGGCCTGGCCGTGACGCGGGGGTTCGGGGTGCTGGCGCGACGCGGGTGGGCGGGCCGCGCTCTCGCCTGGGGGTACGTGGTCGCCGTCCTGCTGTTTCTCTACCTGCCGCTGGTGCCGCCGATTTTCTTCTCCCTCGCTCCCGGCGGGCAGGGCGGGGCGGATGCCGGCCGCATCACGCTGCACTGGTACGCCGAGCTTCCGCGCAACCCCCTGCTCGTCGGCGCGATCGGGAACTCGCTGCTGATCGGCGGGCTGGTCGGACTCATGACCCCGCCGCTGGGCCTGCTGGCCGCGATGGCGGTGCGCGAGCTGCGGGTGCCCCGGCTCATCGTCCTGACGATCCTGATGCCGCTCTTCATCCCCGGCGTCAGCATGGGGCTCGCCACCGCCTTCTTCTTCAAGCAGCTCGCGATCACGCCCTCGATCTGGACGATCGTGGCCGTCCACGTGCTGTGGGCGCTGCCGTTCGCCTTCCTGATCATCCTCGCGGTGATGGCGACCTTCGACCCGGTCTACCTCGAGGCCGCGTACCTGCACGGCGCCAGCCGCGTGCGGGCGTTCGTCGACGTCGAGCTGCCGCTGATCGGCCACGGCATCCTGAGCGCCGCGATCTTCTCCGTCATTCTCTCGTTCAACGAGACCGTCCGGACCGCCCTCGTGCAGGGCCCGCTCAACACCGTGCAGACCTACATCTGGTCGACGTTCCTGCAGGTCGGCCTCTCCCCGACCCTCTACGCGCTGATGAGCCTCCTGATCGCCCTGACCCTCGGGCTCGTCGTCGCTCTGCTCCTCGTCGGCACGCGCGGCGCTCCCGCGTCCCCCGCACGCTGACGCGCGCGGCCGGGCGGCGCGTCGCCTCGACCAGAACCCCGTCCGCGCCCCGGTCCTCTTCTGGACGCATCTGCGTCACGCCGGTCGCG
>CAZWXA010000245.1:0-6310 GCA_964637755.1 uncultured bacterium
CGCCCCCGAGCCCCATGCCGGCTCCCGCCACCGTTGTGATCGTCCCCGTCGTCGCGTCGACCCGCCGCACTCGGCCGGTGCGAGCGACGTCTCGCCAAGTCTCGTCAGCATCCTCCCGTAGGCTGGCTCGCGTCACCGCGTCCCGCCCGGAGGGATTGGCACCAAACGGGCGTCCGGAGCGACGGGGCTCGAGCCGGCCGAGCAGGGGTAAGATTTCGCTTGACGGCGCTCCCCGAATCTCCTCACCTTCATCCTGAGGCTTGATCGCCTCGCGGGGGGCCCGACGATCCGGCGGAGAGACGGCTCGAGGCGCGGATGGGGCCCGGGCCGGACGGCGAGCGTAGCCGACGGAGAAGGGGCGACGCGGGAGTAGTGCCATGGAGCTACTCGACAAGATCTGGGACTACTTCACCAAGCTGCCCAAGCTGATCAACGAGTACGAGAGCTATTCGTATCCGTTGCTCACGGTGTTGCTGGTCGGCGGCCTGCTGCTCGTCGCGGTCCACGCCTGGCGCCGATGGCACGCCGGGCAGGGGCTGCCGACGTCCTACGTGGCCTTCGGCTGCATTCTCGCCTTCCTCGCGGTGAGCGGGTTCTTCCTGAAGGGGATGGGGCGCATCGAGGAGCAGAAGCTTCGGCGGGGCTTCATCGAGCGCTATCGGGTGCCGGCCGGCGAGCACTGGCTGCTGGTGTTCGACTTCACGCTGCCGCCCACCCTGAAGCCGGAAGACCGCTCCCAGATCCTGAACCGCATGGACCTGCTCGTGGCCACCCTGTCGGAGTCGCTCACGGAGGGGCTGCCGGCGGCGTTCCGCCAGCCCCGGGTGGTGCGCATCCCCACCTCCGACAGCCCCTGGCGCGCCGGGGTCGGACAGCATAACCTCGACGAGGTCAGCCGCGAGCTCAACGCCTTCGAGATCATGTGGGGTAACGTGCACGAGCAGGGAACGCAGGCCAAGGCGTTCCTCGGGCTGGCCTCGTGGGTGGCCCGGGGTCTCGACACCGTCATCCCTCTGAAGGACATGCCGCTGGACCAGGATCCGCGCCGTGAACACCAGTTCGGGGATGGCTACTACCGGCTGCTCGGACTGGTCACTCTGGGCATGGCCCTCGACACCTACGGACAGGCCCAGCAGGCGCGGGGCGGGGAGCGGACCAGGCTGTTCCTGCGAGCCGCCGATCAGATCGCCACGGCGCGGGAGGCCGTCATCAATCGACGCGGCGACCCCGTGCTGAGCCGGACGCTCTACGGCCCGAAGGTGACCGAGCTGTACGCCTCCGCGGTAAAGGAAGGGGGGGTGTCGCCGTGAGACATCGCGCGTGGATCTGCCTCGTCATGGTCGCGGCGCTGGCCGCGCCGGCGTGGGCGGGGATCGTCGTGGAGGTCAGGGACCCGCGCTACTTCGAGCGACAGCAGGAGGTGATCTTCCCCAAGGCCGAGGTGAAGCTCGTCACCTTCGAGTTCGAGGCGAGCTCGGGGGACGAGCGCGGCAAGCGCAAGGCCAGGGAGCTTCACGACGCCTTCCTGAAGAAGATCAATGATCTCCAGGGTGGGGCCATCATCACCTTTGTCACCCCGCCCCGACAGCGGATCGAGAACTACCGCGTGACGGCGACCGACGTGGCGAAGCAGCAGAAGGCGCAGATGGTGCTGTGGGGCCGGGTGCTGATCGACAAGGCCGGCGTGCCCCTGATCAGCGCCCGGCTGATGCTCGTGGAGCTCCCGGCCGGGATCAGCGGCGAGTACCAGGGCCAGGCGCCCGTGTCCGGCAGCGGCCCCGTGAAGGTGACGGGCGTCGTCGAGGCGCCGGTGACGCAGTCGCGCATCGACTTCAGTACCCTCGAAGACGACGTGACCCCGCTCGCCTATTTCCTGTCCGGCCTGGCGCGCTACTACAAGGCGGCCGTCCGCGATGGGAGTGCGGCGACGCGGTGGCTCAATAGCAGCGTCACCGACTTCAAGGAGTACGTGAAGCGCATGCCGGAGACGAGCGACGCGGCGACCCTATCGCAGGCCCACCTGTACCTGGCCCGCGCCTTCGTCCGGCTCGCCGCCGTGGAGCCGGCCCGCTCGCCGCAGTGGCTGGCGCAGGCCGCCGGCGAGGCCGACCACGCCGCGCGACTCAACCCATACGACGCCTCGGTGCCGACCGTGCAGGCGGTGATCGCCGTCAAGCAGCGGGCGCCGCTGGCGGAGGTGCGAGCCCGCCTGGTCAAGGCCACCACGCTCGCGCCCACCGACGGCGGCGCCCGCGTGAACCTGGCCATGCTCGAGGCGGCTCAGGGCAAGCTGGACGAGGCGCAGCGCCAGCTCGGCAACGCCGGCATCGTCGACAAGAGCCCAAAGGTGTCAGAGGCGGCGCAGAATTTGAAGCGGCAGCTGGACTCCTACCAGCGGAAGTAGGAGGGCTCATCGGGAGGCGCTAGGCGCCCGCGCCGAGGACGGCCGCCACCTCCACGAGCAGCTCCGGCGCCGCCAGCGCGCGCACCTCGACGAGGGTCGAGACGGGGAAGTCCCCGCTGAAGAACTCCCGCCGCGCCTGCCAGAACTCCTCCCGGCGCTTGATGTCGGTGACGAAGACCTTGACGATGTCGTCCATGCGGCCGCCCGCCGCCTCCATCAGGTGCTTGATCTTCGCGAGGATGGCCCGGGACTGGCCGTACATGCTGTCGCCGCCTACCATCTCCGCGCCGCTGCGCGCGCCCATGCCGGCGATGAAGACCTGATTGCCGACGACGAGACAGTTCGACCAGGTCTGCGGAGGGGGATCGGGGACCTGGGGGCCTCGACACACGTTGCTTCTTCATGACGCCTCCTTGGCTCACGGGATCACGCGCTCGGCGTGCCACTGGCTCACGGCATCATCTGCTCCACCGTGCGCGATCTTGCGCCGGACGATGCTCACGATGGGCAGGTTCTGAGATCAAAGACTTAAGGGAGACGCTCTGACCGGAACGACGTCGGCGCGCGGATTTGCACGACGGGGAATCGGAGAAAGCTGCTCGCCCGCGCCGCCGATGCCGTGAGCCCCCGGACGCCTGGACTTCTCGCGGGGGCTCCCGGTCGACGGCGCGGGCGGTCTGGGCCGGCCGGCGCGGGCGGCGAGCTACCTCGCCTGCTCGAAGGCGTGGCCGGCGCGCAGGACCGTGCCGTCCTCCCAGTGGCGCCCGACCAGCATCATGCCGACCGGTAGGCCGCCCGACATGCCGCAGTTCACGGTCAACGCCGGGTGGCCCGTCACGTCGAACGGGCAGGTGTTGGGGATCATCTCGAGCGCGCGCTTCACGTACTCCTCGCGGCTGCAGTTGGGCGCCGGCAGCGGCGTCGGCTTCATCGGCGTCGTGGGCATGACCAGGATGTCCGCCTGCTCGAAGGCGCCGTCGTAGGCCGCCCGGAGCGTCCGGGCCAGGTTCTGCGCCTTCGCGTAGTAGCGGCCGTGGTAGTTGTCCTGCATGTACTGGCCGAGCATGACGACGAGCTTGGTCGTCTCCGACAGGTCGTTGGCCCGTGACTGCCAGCCGCGAGCGAAGACGTCGAGGAGGCTCGTCGTGTAGTAGCCCTTCCAGTTCGTCCCCATGCTGTTGCCCTTGACCATCAGCATGGTCGCGCCCTCCACGGCAATCGCGTTCCAGATGTGGATGCCGTCGCGGTGCATCGGCACGGAGACCGTACTGACCCTGGCGCCCGCCCGCTCGAGCTTCCGCGCGGCGTCCTGCACCATCTGGTCGACGTCCTCCTCCGACGCGCCTTCCCAGCCGAACCCTTCCTTGACGATCGCCAGCCGGAGCCCGGCGACGCTCCCCTTGATCGCTTCCGTGTAGGCCTCGGTCCTGACCTCCCGCTGGCGGGGGTCCATCTCGTCCTTGCCGGCGATGGCCTCGAGCATCAGCGCCACGTCCGCCACCGTCCGCGCCATGGGCCCCGTGTGGTCCAGGGTCAACTCGATCGGGAAGACACCGGTGTAGGGCACGAGGCCATAGGTCGCCTTGAGCCCCGCGATCCCGCACCAGGCCGACGGCATGCGGATCGACCCGCCCTGGTCGCCGCCGATCGCCATGTCGACCGCGCCCGCCGCGACGAGGGCGCCGCTCCCGCTCGACGAGCCGCCGGCGGAGTAGCCGCGCTTGTGCGGGTTGTGGACCGGCATCGGGTCCGAGGTGTGGCTGCCGCCCGAGAAGCAGAGGCTCTCGCAGACCGACTTGCCCGCGATCTCGGCGCCGGCGTCGAGGAGGCGGGTGACGACCGTCGCGTCGATGTCGGGGATGTAGCCGTCGAGGACGGCCGTCCCGTTCATCATCGGGATGCCGGCCACGCAGACGTTGTCCTTGATGGCGATCGTCTTGCCGGCGAGCTTGCCCGTGGGCGCGCCCTTGATCGAGCACTTCCAGGCCCAGGCGTTGAGGGGGTTGTCCTCGGGTGCGGGGCGATGGCCCGTGGCCCGCGGGTACTTGACCGGGAGCTTGGGCTCGGTCAGCTCGTCGAGCCGCCGGTAGGACGCGATGACGCCGTCCGTCAGATCCCGGAACGAGACGAGGTCCTCGGGCGTCAGCGTGAGGTGGTACGCCGCGGCGGCCTTCCGCATGTCGTCGATCGACGGTTTCCTGACTGGCATGTCCCTGCCTCCTGGGTGGTGAGGGTTCCGTGTTCGCGCTCAGACGGCGAGGTAGTCGCGCACGATCTCCTCGTCCATCACGTTCTTCGGCGAGATCTCCCGGGCGATCCGCCCCTTCTCCATGACGTAGACGCGCCGCGCCAGCGCCGCCGCCAGCTCGATGTTCTGCTCCACGAGGACGATGGCGAGCCCGCGCGATCGGTTGATCGTCGCGATCTTGGCCTCGATCTCCTGGACGATGCTCGGCTGGATGCCCTCGGACGGCTCGTCGAGGAGGAGCACCTTGGGGCCGCCGACCAGCGCCCGCCCGAGGGCCAGCATCTGCTGCTCGCCGCCGGAGAGCGTCCCGCCCCGCTGCCGGTAGCGCTCCCGCAGCCGCGGGAACTCCGCGAGCACCTCCTCCAGCAGCTCGCCCGTGCCGGAGGGATCGAGGTCGGCGCCGATGAGGAGGTTCTCCTCGACCGTGAGGTCGGGGAAGATCATGCGCCCCTGCGGGACGTAGCCGATGCCGCGCCGGGCGCGCTCGTGGGCCGGAAGCGCGGTGATGTCCACCCCGTCGAGCGTCAGGGTGCCGCGCTGGGTCCGGAGCAGGCCGATGATCGTCTTGAGGAGCGTCGTCTTGCCGACGCCGTTCCGGCCGATGATCGAGACGATCTCGCCCGCCTCGACCGAGAGCGTGACGCCCTGGAGCGCGGGCGTCTTGCCGTACGCGACCTGGACGTCAGTGACGGACAGCATAGTGCTTGCCCTTGCCGAGGTAGATGTCCCGGACGCTCTCGTTGGTCTCGATCTCTTCCATCGAGCCCTCGGCGAAGACCTCGCCCTGGTGCATCACCGTGACCCGGCGGGCGATCATGCGGATGAAGTTCATGTCGTGCTCGACCACGATCACGGTCGCGGCCTCGTTGAGCCGCTTCAGGAGCTGGACGGTCTTCTTGACCTCGTCGATCGTCATGCCCGCCGTCGGCTCGTCGAGCAGGATCAGCGCGGGCTCCGCGATGCTGGCCATGCCGATCTCGAGCCACTGCTTCTCGCCGTGCGAGAGCCAGGCCGCCGGATCGGCGGCGCGGCCCTGGAGCCCGATCGCCTCGAGCACCTCGGCGGCCCGCCGCAGCCCGTCGCGGTTCCCGAAGCGGAACTCGGCGGCCGTGTGCAGGTTCTGCAGCACCGGCAACTCCTCGAAGACGCTCGCCACCTGGAACTTGATGCTGATCCCGAGCCGCGCGACCCGGAAGGCGTCCCAGCCGGTGATGTCCCGGCCGCGGAAGTGCACGGTGCCGGAGCCGGGCCGCATGCTCCCGGCGAGCATCCGGAAGAACGTGGACTTGCCGGCGCCGTTCGGGCCGATGAGGCAGCGCAGCTCCCCCTCCTCGACCGCGAGGTCGAGGTGGACGGCGCGCAGGCCGCCGAAGTGCTTGGTCAGCGCACGGGCTTCGAGGATCGGTTCAGGCATCCGCGACTCCTCTGCTCAGGGGTGAGTCGAAGGCGCCGAGACCGTGGCTCGCGTCCCACCCCGGTTCGCGCGCACGTGCAGGATACCCCGGGTGCGGACGAGACGGGCGCCCCATGGGTTCACCCGGTCAGAAGAGGCAGAGGGCGGCCTGCTGGCACACGACCCGGTGGCCGAAGTAGACGACCACGGCGGGCAGCAGGAGCCACCAGCACCAGCGGCGCCGGCGCTCGACGAAGCGGAAGAG
>CAZWXA010000246.1:0-6309 GCA_964637755.1 uncultured bacterium
GGGATTCATGCCCCCATCAGAGCCGGCGGCGTCGAAGCCTGCGATACCCGGGCGCGAGGCCGGGCTTCTCCTCACGATCCTCGCGATCGCTGCGCTCCTCGCGCTCGCGCGCCCTGGCTTCCTCCGAGCCAGCAACCTGGTGTCGATCGGGACGGGCATGGTCTACGACCTCCCGCTCGGCGCCGGGGCGACGCTCGTGCTGGTGGTGGGAGGCATCGACCTGTCGCTGGGCGCCGTGCTGGCTTTGTCCGGCGTCGTGACGGCGCTCGCACTGCGGGCTGGCTGGCCGATCCCGCTCGCGATCGCCGCTGGGCTCGCGCTCTCGGCCGGCGTCGGGGCGCTGAACGGCCTGCTCGTCACGCGCTTCCGGCTCGCCCCGTTCATCGTGACGCTCGGTACGATGTCGCTGGCACGCGGGGCCGCGGTCGTGCTCACCTCGGGCTACATGGTGGCCGGGCTGCCGCCAGGCTTCCTGGCGCTCGGGCGCGACCACTGGCTCGGGGTGCCGGCCTCGATCTGGATCGTCGCGGCGCTCCTCGTCGGCGGGCACCTGCTGCTGCGGCGCTGGCAGCCGCTGCACGACGCGTTCTACGTCGGGCAGAACCGCGAGGCCGCGCGCCTGTCGGGAGTGCCGGCCGATGCCTTGACGGCGACGGCGTACGTCGTGAGCGCTCTTTGCGCCGGCGTCGCCGCGCTGTTCATGACCTCGCGGCTGGGCATGGGCTACGCGCGCTTCGGCGAGCTCGCGGAGCTGCGGGCGATCGCCGCGGCGGTGCTGGGTGGGGCGGCCTTCAGCGGGGGCGCCGGGAGCATCGTCGGAGCCGGCCTGGGCGTGCTGCTGCTCGCGGTGATCCTCAACGGTTTCGTGCTGCTCGACCTCTCGATCCACTGGCAGAACGTGGCGACCGGCGCGATCCTGGTCCTCGCGATCGCCGTCGACGCCGCACGCCGGCGCTTCGGCGGGGGGGAACGGGAGTGAGCGCCCTGCTGCGTCTGCAAGGCATTTCCAAGCGCTTCGGGCCGAACCTGGTCCTCGACGACGTGTCGCTCGATGTCGAAGCCGGCTCGATCCACGCGCTCGTCGGGGAGAACGGCGCGGGCAAGTCGACCCTGATGCACGTTATCGGGGGCCTGCACCGCGCTGCCGCCGGTCGCCTGCTGCTCGACGGCGAGCCCTTGCGGCTCGCCGGCCCGCAGGACGCCATCGAGCGCGGCATCAGCTCCGTCCACCAGGAGCTGAGCCTGTTCCCGAACCGAACCGTAGCACAGAACATCATGGCGCGGCGCGAGCCGACGCGCGCCGGTTTCGTCCGCCGCCGGGCTCTCGAGCAGCAGGCGAGCCAGGCCCTGGCACGAATCGGCAGCGGCCTCGATCCCGCGCTGCCCTTGAGCCGCCTCGGCGTCGGGGAGCAGCAGGTGGTGGAGATCGCGCGGGCGCTCGAGCGCCGCGCCCGTCTGCTCGTCCTCGACGAACCGACGGCGGCGCTCGCGGATCACGACGCGACCCGTCTCTTCCAGGTGCTGCGCGAGCTGCGGGCGCAGGGGGTCGCCGTGCTCTACGTGTCGCACCGGCTGCCGGAGGTCCTGGCGCTCGCCGACCGGATCTCGGTGCTGCGCGACGGGCGCCTGGTGGCGACGCTCGACGCCACGCGCGCCACCGAGGGGGAGCTGGTGCGGCTGATGGTCGGGCGCGAGCCCGAACCGCCCGCGGCGACCCGGTCTGCCGAGCCGGGCTCGGTGCTCCTCGGCGTCGAGGGCCTGAGCCGCGCGGGCGCCTTCGCAGACGTGAGCTTCTCGCTCCGGCAGGGCGAGATCCTCGGCTTCGCGGGCCTCGTCGGGGCCGGCCGCACCGAGGTGGGCCGCGCGATCTTCGGCGCGGATGGCTTCGAGCGCGGCTCGATGACGCTCGCCGGCGCGCCGTTCCGCCCGCGGTCCCCGCGCGACGCCATCGCAAGCGGAGTCGCGTACTTGACCGAGGACCGCCGCGCGCTCGGGCTGTTCCTGGGCATGGCGGTCCGCGACAACCTGGTCGTGGCTTCCCAGCGGGGCGTCGTGTCGCGCCTTCGGTTCCTGCGGCCGGGGCGCGTCCGGCAGGTGGCCGCAGCCTTGATGCGCCAGCTCGACGTGCGGCCGCTCGAAGACGGCTGGGAGGTGGCGCGCCTGAGCGGCGGCAACCAGCAGAAGGTCCTGCTCGGCCGCTGGCTCGCTGCGGCGCCGCGCGTGTTGATCGCCGACGAGCCCACGCGCGGTGTCGACGTGGGCGCGAAGCTCCGGATCCACCGCCAGCTGCAGGAGCTGGCGGAGCGCGGCGTCGCGATCATCCTGATCTCCTCCGACCTGCGCGAGGTGCTGGGGCTGAGCCAGCGCGTGGCAGTGTTTCGCTCGGGCCGTCTCGAGGCCGTGCTCGAGGCGGGCGAGGCGACGGAGGAGCGAGTGATGAGCCATGCGGCCGCCTAGGCTCCAAGGCCTGCCGCCGCAGACGCTCGGGCTCTGCGTCTGCATCCTGCTGCTGGCCGGCGGCATGGCGGCCGCATATCCCGACTTCGCGACGCCGGCCAACGCAGAGGTCGTGGTGATGGGCTTTCTGCTCGAGGCGTTCATGGCGCTCGGCATGACGCTCGTGATCGTCACCGGGGGCATCGACCTGTCGGTGGGCGCCGTGCTGCCGTTCGCGGCGATCCTGACCGCATCGATGCTCCAGGCCGGAGCGTCGATTCTCGCGGCGACTCTCGCGGCGCTCGCCTCGGCGGCCGGGGTAGGGCTGCTCAACGCCGGGCTGAGCGTGACGCTGCGGGTCCACCCGTTCATCGTCACGCTCGCCACGATGCTGTCGCTCAAGGGGCTGAACCTGGTGCTGACGGGCGGCGGCCCGCTCGCCGGCCTGCCGGCCGGGTTCGCCTGGCTGGGACAAGGACGCGTCCTCGGTGCACCGTTCCCGCTGCTGCTCTTCGGGGCGCTCGCCGCGACGCTGGCGGTGCTCATGCGAAGCCACCGTTTCTGGCAGCAGGCCTATCTCATCGGCGGCAACCCGCGCGCGGCGCGTACGTCGGGGGTACGGGTGGGTCGGATGCTCGCCGCGGTCTACGTGGTGAGCGCGGTGCTTTCGGCGCTCGCCGGCGTGATCGCCGCCGCGAGCCACGGCAGCGCCAGCGCCGGCTTCGGCCAGAACGCTGAGCTGCGCGTGATCACCGCGGTGGTGATCGGCGGCGCGAGCCTGCAGGGCGGCACGGGCTCGATCGGGGGCACGCTGCTCGGACTGCTGTTTCTGGCCCTGCTCTACAACGCGTTCGCGATGACGGGCGTTTCGACCTATTGGCAGGATGTCGTGACCGGCGTCCTGGTGCTCGCGTCGGCGCTCGCGACCGAGCTCGTCACGCGGCGACGCGCGAAAGCCTAGCAGGAGCGCGCGGCAAAGACAGCCTCAGCGAGCGGGGCTCTTCGAGTCCGGCGCGGAGGGCTTTGCCGACACCGTCTCTTCGAGCCACACCTCGACCTCCTGCTGCATCAGGTCGAGCGGCAGCGGGCCGTTGCGGAGCACGGCGTCGTGGAATGCGCGCAGGTCGAAGGCCGGGCCCAGCCGCTCCTCGGCCCTTTGCCGCAGCTCCCGGATCTTCAGCATGCCGGGGGTGTAGGCGAGGCCCTGGCCGGCCTCGGTGATGTGGCGGTCGACCTCCGCGGCGGCGGGCCCCGACTTGAAGCCGGTGTTATCAGCCAGGTAGTCGATCGCCTGCTGCCGCGACCAGCCGAAGGCGTGAACGCCCGAGTCCACGACAAGACGCACTGCCCTCCAGATCTCGTACGTGAGACGCCCGAACTCCTCGTACGGGTCTTCGACGAGGCCGGCGTCGGCGCCCAGCTGCTCCGCGTAGAGGCCCCAACCCTCGCCGAACGCGGTGATGTCGAGCTTGCGGCGGAAGTCGGACAGCTGCTCGTCCTCGCGCGCCAGCATGATCTGCACGTGATGGCCCGGCGCCCCCTCGTGGAAGGCCAGCACCGGGGCGACGTAGAGCGGCCGTGCGGGAAGGTCGGAGGTGTTGACGTTCACGTAGCCGGCCTGGCTGCCGTCGGCCTCCCCGTGGTCGTAGTAGCCTGCGGACATCCGCGGCGCGACCCGCGGCGGCATGCCGCGGATGCCGTAGGGCGTACGCGGAAGCCGTCCGAACAGACGCGGCAGCGCGCCGTCCATTCGCTTGGCCCAGAACGCCACCGCTCGCAGGTAGTCCTCCGACGCGCGGGCGTAGAAGCGCGGCTCGCTGCGCAGGAACTCGAAGAACTCGGGGAGCGTGCCAGTGAAGCCGGCTCGCCTTGCCGCGGCTTGCATCGCGAGGCGCAGGCGCGCGACCTCGCGCAGGCCCATCTCGTGCACCTGGTCCGGCGTGAGATCGAGTGTCGTGTGCATGCGAATGCGGTGCCGGTAGAAGCCGGCCCCGTCGGGAAGCGCCGTGACGCCGAGCGTCATGCGCGCGCGCGGGATGTACTCGCTCCGCATGAACTCCAGGAAGTCGCGAAAGCCGGGGATGGCCGAGTCGCGGATCGCCGCGAGGCCGTCGCGCCGGAGGCGCTCGCGGTCGGCCTCGGGGAACGATGCAGGGATCTTCGAAAAGGGCCAAGCGAGCTCGCTGCGCTCGGCGTCGTCCACGATCTGAGGCGTGATCGTCTGCTCGTAGCCCAGGAGCACCTCGCGCGGCAGGGTGCGGCCCGACGCGAGGCCTTTCCGCATCGCGACGATTTGCTGGCCCGTATGCTCTCGGAACGACTGCAGCTTGGCGACGTACTCGTCGTACTGATCCACGCGGTCGAAGGCGTGGCGGTCCGCCTCGGTAGCCATCGCAAAGTGGAAGCCTTCGCGACTGCCGATCGGCATCTCGAAGCTGCGAAAGCGCAGCTCCTCGAGGAGATCCCGCAGCCGGCGCTCCAGGATCGCCGCGTCCAGCGCCTGCGCCCGGCTGAGGCCCTGCCCGTCGATCCCGCGCAGACGTTCGGCAAACCCAGCGAGCGCGCGTTCGTCCTTTTGGAAGCGTTCCTCCGAGTCGTCCTCGAGCCGCTTCGAGTAGCGGCTGTCGACGCCCGGGGGAACCGGCAAGAGCAGTGGCTTCTCGCTGAAAGCCGCAACCTCGGCGAGGAGCTTCCGGAAATCGACAGGCGCGTCCCCCGCGGCGGCCGGGGCCAGCCCGAGGCAGGCAGCGGCCGTCAGCGTTGGAAGCAAGGAAACCCTTGACGTCACATCACCCTCCTGAACCAGGGACCACTCCGGGCCGAGTATGTTCCCTCCGGGCGTCGGGCGGCGAGCAAGCCTGGGGCCGCGCCCCTCGCGGCCAGGCTCGCGGTGGACTGACGCCCACCTGCAAGGAGGCCCCCCGAACCATTGCGACGCACCCCAGCCGCTCTACTCGTGGCCCTCTCGGCTCTCGCGTTCGGGGCGAGCGCCCAGGATCCTCCGCTGCGCGAGACGTATCCCAAGGACTACTTCCCGGTGCTGCGAGGCGAGGGTGCCGATGCGCGACGGGGCGAAGCTCCACACGCTGATCCTGACCCCGAAAGGCGCTGCCGGATGATGATCCCGTCGTAGGTCCGCATGGAGAGGGTCCGAGCCTCGCTGCCTGCGGGGAGCTGGGCCGCGAGCGATCCGTCCGCCGGTGACGTCACGCGAGGCATGCGAGACAGGAAATCACCAGACCCGAGGCCCTGGCGGATCAAGGCCTCGGGCAGATCGGGCAACGGGAGGGAGCTACATGTTACAGCATGCGTGCGGAACGGCCGGCTCTGGTCTGATCTCGGTTCGGGCAGGGGGGGTTCGCCGGAGCTGCTCGCCGGCCGCCTTGCAGGCCGAGTATCCGCGGCTCGGAACCGGCACGCCCGTCCGTCGACACTTCTTTCCTAGGGTGACGCCAGACACCCCCATGTCCCGGGCGACTTCCTTAGGTGGAGCCCGCGCTCGGGATTGAAGCGAGGACCTGCTTATTACGAAGCAGGTCACTAGATCACTCGATGACCTTCAAGGAGTGCGCGTCCGAGACCGTCGCGGCCTTCGAGCGGCCCGAACGGACCGGTTGGTGTGTGGGCTTCTCCGAGATGATCACGTCGAGGTGATCGCTCAACGCCTGGAGGGCCTTCCGTGTGGGTGCCACCTGTTGAGCGAGGTTGTAGTGGCGCCGGGTGATGGCTGCTCCCCCGCCGCCCGCTGAATGACTGAGCACCCTGGACACTACGTCGTCCGTGATCCCAAGCGCGCCGAGCTTCGTCGCGACCGTCCGGCGGATGTCGTGGATGCGGAAGTCGATGCCGGTAGCGCTCTTGAGGCGGCCCAGG
>CAZWXA010000247.1:0-6237 GCA_964637755.1 uncultured bacterium
GGGGTCAGGATGCCCACAGACGGTTGGGGGGTGGTTTCTCCGCCCTCGATACCAGCGACGCCCCGCGGCCGCGGGGTGTGCGAGATCGCGCGGGTCGTGCTCAAGGAGGGTTGGGTGGTTGTGTCCACGCCCTCATCACCAGCGACGCCCCCCTGGCGCGGGGTGTGCGAGATCGGGGTCAGGATGCTCACAGACGGCTGGGCGGTGGTTTCTCCGCCCTCATCACCAGCGACGCCCCGCTGCCGCGGGGCTTGCGATAGGGTACGCTCGCCTGCGGCTCGCGACATTGGATCTCAGCGCTTGGCTGGGTGGCCCAGGGCCCAGGCGGGGTCGAGGTCGGGGAAGCAGAAGTCCTGGCGCTCGAGGCGGCGCAGCGTGTCGGCCGCCTCGGGCGCGAGCGGCTCGCCGGCGCGAAGGGTGCGCGCGATCTCCGAGAGGCGCTTGAACTCGGCGTAGTGCTCGGCCACGCGCCGCTCGGCGTAGTCGCGCGCGGCGCAGGTCGTGATGAGGAACTGCCAGTCGGAGGACTGGAGCAGGAGCAGCTCGCGCGTGGCCTGGGCGAGCACGCGCCGCAGGTCGCCGTGGGCGTCGTCGAGCGTTGCGAGGTGTTCCACCCACTCGTGCTCCGCGCTGTACACACGGTCCCACGTCCACTCCGTGTCCCGGTTCAGCCAGACCCGGTGATCGCCGCCCTCGCCCCAGGAGCCCTCGGGGAGCGCGAGCGTCTCGCGCGGCGGCACCACCTCCATCGCCTCGCCGAGCGTCACCGGCGTCACCCCGGCCGCGGCCAGCGCGCGCGTCGCCCGCTCGAGCCACGGCGGCCCCTCGAACCACCAGTGGCCGAACAGCTCGGTATCGTACGGCGCGCAGACGAGAGCCGGCCGCTTGCCGTTTTCCTTCTCGAGCGTCTCGCGGACGAGGGTCGCGAAGTGCTCCGCGTGCATCGTGACCCGCTCGGCGGCGGCCGCGGGATCGTACACCGCCTTCGTGCCGAGGTCCCCGCTCGCATCGGTCACGCGCCAGAAGCGCAGGCCGCCCGGGAAATGCTTCTTGTGAAACTCGAGATAGGCGGGATCGCCCGGATAGCCGAGGTCCCGGCTCCAGACCTGCACCGTGCTCTTCGGGTCACGAATGAAGGCGACGGCCTGCCCGGTTCCGCCCCGCGAGGCGACTCGATAGGGGCGGTAGGGCGAGCGCGGACGCGTGCGCGGCATCTCGGCCGCCTCGCCCGCCAGATCCCCCGGCACGGCGAAGAAATCGCGGTAGGGGTAGATCGGCTGGCCGCCCGCCACCAGGTGGTGATCGGCCACGAAGTACTCCAGACCGTGAGCCGCGAGCATCTCCTCGAGCCCCGGCCGCAGGCGCCGCTCGCGCCCACGCTCCCGCCCGGTCGGCGGCGTCCACTCGTAGCGCGGGCGATAGGCGCACTCGGGGAGCCAGATGCCGCGCGGCGGGGTGCCGAAGTGGCGCCGGTGGGTCTCCACCGCGGTGCGAAGCTGGAGGTGGATCGACTCCTCGCGGGAGAGCAGCGGCAGATACCCATGGGTTGCGGCACACGTGATCAGCTCCAGGTGGCCCCCGCGCTGGAGCTCGGCGAAGGCGCCGAGGATGTCGCCCTTCAGGCGCCGGTGCAGCTCCCACATCCGGTCGTAGAACTGCTCCCAGAAGACGGTCAGCGCCACGATCGCCCGGTCGCCCTGCGTCTCGAAGTACGCCCGGGTGTCGATGCAGGTGCGGCGGACGTTGTCGGCGTAGAAGGCCAGCTCCCGCTGGAACTCGGGTGAGGCGAGCTGCTCTGCGAGCACGGGCGAGATGTTGATCGTCCACCGGGGCGAGATCCCGTCCGCGACGAGACGGTGAATGGTCTCGATGAGCGGCAGGTAGCACTCGAAGGCCGCCTCGCTGAGCCAGTCGCTGCCATGCGGCCAGCGCCCGTGGTTGATCACCATCGGGAGATGCGTGTGGAGCACGAGCGCGAACGGGTGTCTCATCGAGCGCTCGGCGGCATCAGTCGTGAGGAGTCCTGGCTCGGCGCGCTGCCCCGGCGGTCTGATCGGCGACTGCCACGGCACGCTGACGCTCCGGCGGGGCCATCGGCAGCCATTATCGATGTCGCGGGGCGCTCCTGTCAATGCGGCGAGGCGTCTCTACCGCTCCGGTCTCGCGTGCCCGTTTTCCAGGCATTGCGCGCGAGCGGACGACGGGCGTCGGACAGGATCGACGAGAGTCCGCGACCGCCCGGCGGCGGGCGCAGCGGCGGCCCCCGGGGGCCGGCCATCGCGCGTACGGTTTCAGATCCGAGCGTCGCGCTCGGGTGCCGATGGTGTCGGGGCGGCCCCGCATCGGGCGCGGTGACAGGGGGGCGGTGGACCGTGGTAGCGTAGCCGCGTTGTGCGACGCGCCCTCGATCCGATCGATCAGCTCCTGGCGCTCGATCCCGGCCGTCGCGGCATCGCCCGGTTCTTTCGTTCCGGCGCGGCGCTCGCGGCGGCGCGCGCGCTCCGGCGTGCGCGGCGGGTGCTGATCACGACCGGCTTCACCCTCGGCCACGAGATGCCCGAGACCGACGGGCCGCCCGGCGCCGCCGTGCTCGGGCGCGCGCTCCGGCTGCTCGGCGCGCGGGTCCAGTTCGTCACCGATGCCGTGAACGTGCCGGTTCTCGGGGCGGCCCTGACGCGGCTCGGCGAGCCGCTCGCCGTCGAAGCGTTCCCCGAGGGCGATGCCGACGCCGCCTCCCGGCAGATCCTGGCGCGGCTGTCCCCCACGCACCTGGTTGCCATCGAGCGGCCCGGCCGGACCGCTGACGGCACCTACCGGAGCGCCCGCGGCGAGTCGATCGGCGAGTGGAACCGGCCGCTGGACGCGCTCTTCCTCGTGCGCTCCCGTGCGCGGACGATCGGCGTGGGCGACGGCGGCAACGAGATCGGGATGGGCGGCGTGCCGCGCCGGAAGCTCGCGGAAGCGGGCATCCCGGCGCGGCTCGCCTCGACCGTGACGACCGATCATCTCGTGGTCGCGGGCGTGTCGAACTGGGGCGCGTACGGTATCGTCGCCCACCTCGCGCGCCTCAGCCGCCGCGACCTGTTGCACACCGCCGCCGAGGAGCGCCGGCTGATCGAGGACTGCGTTGCCGCCGGTGCGGTGGACGGCATCACGCGCAAGCGCGAGGCCACCGTCGACCGGATGGCGCTCGATGCCCATGCAGGTATAGTGGAGCTGTTGAGGACGATGGGAGGCCCACCGTGACGATCCACGAGCGATACCGGACCCAGCACCCCGCGGCCGCCGCGCTCTACGAGCGGGCGCGCCAGGTGATCCCGGGCGGCATCACGCACGACATCCGCCACCTCGCGCCGTTCCCGATCTACGTGGACCGGGCCTTGGCCGCGACCAAGTGGGACGTCGACGGCCACGAGTACCTCGACTACTGGATGGGCCACGGGGCCCTCTTCCTGGGCCACTGCCATCCCGCCGTGGTCAAGGCCATCCAGGACCAGGCCGCGCGCGGCACGCACCTGGGCGCCTCGCACGAGCTGGAGGTGCGGTGGGCCGAGCTGGTCCAGCAGCTCGTCCCTTCGGCCGAGATGGTGCGCTTCACGATGTCCGGCACCGAGGCGACCCACCTGGCTCTCCGCGTGACGCGCGCCTTCACCGGCAGGTCCAAGATCGTGAAGTTCGAGGGCCACTTCCACGGCTGGCACGACGGCGTCGCGGCCGGCGTCAACCCGCCGTTCGAGGTGCCGCTCTCGGCCGGAGTGCCGGGCGCGACGCTCGACCAGGCCCTGCTGTGCCCCCCGAACGACATCAAGGCGGTCCAGACCCTCCTCCTGCGCGGTGACGTCGCCGGAGTGATCATGGAGCCGGCCGGCGGCCAGGCGGGCACGACGCCGACGATCCCGGGCTTCCTGCAGGAGGTGCGCGCGCTGACGAAGCGTCACGGCGTCGTGCTCATCTTCGACGAGGTGATCACGGGCTTCCGCTACGCTCCGGGCGGCGCGCAGGCCTACTTCAACGTGGTGCCGGACCTGACCACGCTCGCCAAGATCGTCGCCGGCGGGCTCCCCGGCGGGGCCGTCTGCGGCCGCCGCGACCTGATGCTGATGATGGCCCACCGCGGCGATCCGGTGTGGGACCGGAACGAGCGGGTTGCCCACGCCGGCACCTTCAACGCGAACCCGGTCTCCGCGGCGGCGGCCATCGCCACGCTGGAGATCTGCGCCGACGGCGCCCTGCAGGCCCGCGCGAGCAAGGCCGGCGAGGAGCTGCGCCGCGGATTGATGGACGCCATGAGGAAGGTGGGCGTGCCCGGCGCGGCCTACGGCGAGGCGTCGATCTATCACGTGTCCTTCGAGGGCAGGCCCGGCCTCGCGGGGTTCGACCGCCCGCGCCGGGGTGATCTCTATCACCTGCTCCGCTGTGCCCTCATCAACGAGGGCGTCGACTGCTCGCTGAACCACGGCTGGGTGTCGGCCGTCCATACCGACGCCCAGATCGCCCGCACCATCGCGGCCTACGAACGGGCGTTCGAGGCGATGGCCGCGGAACGCGTCTTCACGGGGTTGTAGATGTTGACGAGCGCGGAGAGGCAGGCCCGCCTCCGCAGCTTGTTCGAGCAGGCGCGGGACTCCGACGAGTTCGAGGGCGGCGTGACCTACGAGGAGGACATGCAGGCGCTCGTGGTCGGCAACTGGGCGCTCATCGCCTTCGACGAGCTCGACGATCTGGCGCTCTCGTTCCACCTCGACGCGCACCCCAACGCGGTGGCGAAGCTCACGCGCTATCTGATCCAGCACGGCGTCCTGTTCTCCATCTACGAGGCCTTCACGATCGACGAGGACGACCAGATCGTCTTCGAGTCCGACCTGGAGCCCGACGAGGAGGAGTGAGGGCTCCGGCGGCGCCGTTGCCTCAAGGGCCTCTGCCATCGCTGCAGCGCGGCGCGCCCGGTCCGGGAGAGATCGCACGCCGCGTCTGTGGACACGTTCGCGGGCCTCTGGTACCCTCGGGCGTCTGGCGGGCAGGTAGCTCAGTTGGTAGAGCACAGGACTGAAAATCCTGGTGTCGGCGGTTCAATCCCGTCCCTGCCCACCACCTTTTTGACTCACATGGAGAGCGCGATCACGGCAATGGCGTTCCACGAGAGAGGAGGTCACCCATGACGATGTGACTCTGACCAGGAGGGAAGCGATCGATGGACGAGATTGAATTCGACAGCCTTCACGCCGCTGCACGGCCCTATCAGGATCGCCGCCTTGGAGCCGGGAGTCTCTGCGACCGCTGCGACCATGGCCACGTCTACCGCCGTCGCGGAGCGGGGGATGTCGCGGTCTATTGCCGGAGCCTCCGCGCCCGGGTCCCTGCCGACGTCGTCGAGTGCAGCGCCTTCCGGGCAGCCACGGCGCTCACCTTGAGCGACATGATGGATATCGCGCTCACGGTCGATCCGCGAGAGGGGGTCGACCGGCGGAGCTATCGATGAGCGGTGCTAACGCGAGCCCCCGGGACGTCGAGGCGCCTCTCACCAGCGCGGCTTGCCTTACTCGGCACCCGCTTGGTGAGTCGCTCGGGCTCGGCATGGCTCCACAGCCAGATGTGGGTGTCGAGGAGCAGATTCACTCGAGCGCTTCCCACGCCGCCAGCTCGCTCGCCGGCGCCCGGATGTCCCCCCGGATCTCGAGCGTCCCGCGCAGCGAGCCCATCCATTCGCGCTGCGGGCGGTCCGGAGACGGGGGGACGATGTCGGCGATGGGCTTTCCGAAGCGCGTCACGGGCAGCGGTCGACCCGTCCGACGCACCCGCTCCAATGTCGCCAAGCAGGTCGCTTTGAACTTCGAGATCGCCATTCTGTCCATGCGACAGACCCTACCATGGGCTCTGGCCATGGTCGATTCGTACAGCGAAGTCCGAGCGCTCCTCAGCATGGGCCCGTCGGACCTCGAGAGCGACCCGCGCTCCCTGCGCCTGGCGGGCGCGGTCGCCGGGTCGGTATGGAGAGCACGATCGCGGCGATGACGTTCCACGAGAGAGGAGAGTGCCCATGACGATGTGACCCTGCTCGCGGAGCCGAGGGCCAAGGACGAGAGCCTCGCCGCCGACGAGGGCTCACCCGTATACTGCTCGACGGGGACACCCTGGCGCGTCAGGACTCTCGGACCTCGCGCGCTGATCTCGCCGTGACGCAGGAGGCTGCCGGCAGGGATGGACCAGAGCCTCGTGAAGGCGCGCAGCCGCGAGTCC
>CAZWXA010000248.1:0-6201 GCA_964637755.1 uncultured bacterium
TCGCCGCCTGGCATCTGGGGCCTTGTGATCGGCCTGCGAGCGCTTGGCCGATGAGGGGGGCCCAGCCGCGTCGTTGGCTCGGACGCTCCTCCCTGCGGCGTATGTGGCATACACCTCGGTCGTCGCGGCCTCGCCGCCTGGCATCTGGGGCCTTGTGATCGGCCTGCGAGCGCTTGGCCGATGAGGGGGGCCCAGCCGCGTCGTTGGCTCGGACGCTCCTCCCTGCGGCGTATGTGGCATACACCTCGGTCGTCGCGGCCTCGCCGCCTGGCATCTGGGGCCTTGTGATCGGCCTGCGAGCGCTTGGCCGATGAGAGGGGCAGTCCAGGGCGGTTGTCCTTGCGTTGTCATCGCACCGCACTCGTTGAAGACCGGGGAGATGAGATGGGCCAGATCGTGACCGAGGCGGAGTTCTCGCGGCTGATGGAGACGGTGAGCAACTGGGGTCGGTGGGGCGCGGACGACGAGCTTGGGACGCTGAACCTGATCGCGCCGGAGACGCGAGTGCGGGCGGCTGCGCTCGTGCGCGACGGCGTCACCGTCACCTGCGCCAGGCCGATCGTCACGGAGATCACGGCGGACACGACCTTCCAGCCGATGCGGTTCATGATCGACAGCGGCGAAGGGCGCGACACGTGCTCGCCGGAGCGGGCCCTGCAGCGCCGCGGCGCGTCCGAGTTCATCGGGATGGTCTTCCACGGGTACACGATCACCCACGTCGACACGCCGGCGCACTTCTTCTGGAACGGGCAGATCTACAACGGCCGCTCCTGCAATCTGATCACCTCGCGCGAGGGCGCCCAGGTGGAGGCGGTAGAACTGTTGCGCGACGGCATCGTGTCGCGCGGGGTGCTGCTCGACATCGCCGCCGTCCGCGGCCGGTGGCTCGAGTCGGGCGAGGGGGTGATGCCGGACGACCTCGAGGCGGCGGAGCGGGCGGCCGGAGTCCGCGTGGAGCCCGGCGACGTGCTCTTGCTCCGCACGGGCTACTACGCGCGGCGCCTCGCCCACGGGCCGCGCCACCCGATGAGGGACGGCTCGCCGGCGGCGCACGTGGCGTGCGTGCCCTGGTTCCGCGAGCGCGGCGTCGCGATGCTCGGCACCGACACCCACAACGATGTGAGCCCGACCACGCACCCGGCCATCGGGCACCCGCTCCACATCGCGTGCCTCGTGGCGATGGGGCTCTGGCTGATCGACAACTGCAATCTCGAGGACCTGGCCCGGGCGTGCACGGCACGGAAGCGGTGGGAGTTCATGCTCACCGTGGCCCCGCTCCGGCTCGCCAACGTCACGGGCTCGCCGGTCAACCCGATCGCGATGTTCTGACCCGCAGCGCTGCCCGCCCCCGGAAGGACGCGACGTCGGGCCGGGGAGCCTCGAGCGAGGTCCTGGCCCTCGCGAGGCTGGCCCGGAGCGCTCATCTACGCGGTGGTGTCCCTGTCTCGCCCGGTTGCCCTCCGGCGCGGTGTGGACGACGGCACGCAAGGCACTGGAGCGGAACGACGAGTGATCCGTGCTCGACCACTACGGCGGAAGTGTCGCGCACCTCGCTCGCCCGGATCGGGAACCGGCTTCTTCGCCCCGATGGCTGGGCGGAGGAGATCCGTGCCGCCCAGGTGGAGAAGGCTGGCGCGGGGGGTCAGCGCGGGATGACCGGCAGGACGACATGCGAGGGGCGCAACGCGTCATGGAAGAGGGTGTTGATGGCGGGCACGGAGCGCGCGCCGGCCTCGGGAGTCTCCGCGGTGTTGAGGTTGCGGCTCCAGCGGGGGAAGTTGCTGCTGTGGACGCTGACGCGGAGGCGGTGACCGGCCTTGAACACGTTGCTGGTCGACCAGAGATCCACCGTGTACCGGTAGAGCTTGCCGGGCTCGATGAGACTCGGCGTGGTCCTCGCCTCGCGATACCGGGCGCGGACGATGCCGTCGGCGATGTTGATGGATCGCCCGTCCGGGTGGACGTCGCCGAGGCGTACCGTCCAGTCGGTGTCGACGGCGGACGACATCGCGTGCAGCACTGCCGTGATCGGCCCGGTGACTTCCAGGTCCTCCCGCAGGACCTCGGAGGTGTAGGTGAGGCTCCTGGTGTCGGCGCGCCGATGATCCTGCGGGCCATCGGGCAGGAAGAGCGTGTTGCCGCCGAGGGTCGGGATGGGGTCGAGCGGGTCGTACGTGAAGCTGTCCGGCGGCTCGGGCTCGGTGGGTGGCGCGGTGGCGAGTGTGCCGTCGTTCACCGAGGGGATGCTGCCGCTCGTGCCGCCGCGGAGGTAGAAGCTGGTTGATTTCGCCCGGGCGAGCGGCCACTCCTGCTCGGCACGCCAGACGTTGTCGCCCATCACGTAGATCAGGACGGGGGGCTCGTCCATCACCGAGGTGTGCAGATTCTTGAGCCAGTGGTCGAACCACTGCAGGCGGATCTCGTTGTACTGGATGGCGTCGGCATGGGCGAACGTGAGGGCGCCGACCTGCGTGGCGCCCACGTTCTTCGGACCGTGGATCCACGGCCCGACCACGAGCTTCTGGTTCCGGCGGGCGCCCGGCGCGCCCCTGTCGCGGATGCCGGCGTAGTTCCTGAGTGTGCCCTCGAGGAAGATGTCGTACCAGCCCCCGAGGTGGTAGACGGGGACCTGGAACAGGTGGTGCCGGAGGCCCACGTCCTGCTGCCACCAGTACGGTCCGTCGTTCACCTGGCGCACCCAGTCGTAGTAGAACTGGAAGCCCGGCGCAGCCTTGAAGACGGGGAAGTCCGAGAGCGGAAGATGCCAGTAGTAGGTGTCGCGGTTCTCCGTGAAGGCTCTGAGCCCGCCCAGTGCGGCGTCCAGCGCCTGGCCGGTGAGCGCCCGGCGGAGGATGTCGGTGCCGAAGGAGGTGCCGGTCCAGGCGGTGACGAACCCGTGCTCGAAGGCGCCGCCGCGATAGAACCACTCCTCGTGGAGGTCCGAGGCGGACTCGCGCACGAACATCGAGTTGAGCGCCGGGGGCTGGGTCGGCCCGATCAGGTACGCCGTCTGTCCGCTCTGGGAGCCGCCGATGACGCCGACCCTCCCGTTCGACCACGGCTGCTTCGCGATCCACTGCACCGTGTCGAACCCGTCCCGCCGCGCCAGCCAACCATCGTCCAGGTTCGGATAGAACACTCCCTCCGAGGCATAGCGGCCGCGCGTGTCCTGGATGACGACGACGTAGCCGCGCTCGGCGAAGTAGCGGTGCGCGCCCACCTGGATCTCCGACGAGTTCTTCTTGTCGTACGGCGTCCGCTCGACGAGCGCTGCGTACGTGCCCGCGGCCCGGGGCCGGTAGATGTCGGCCGCGAGCCTGGTCCCGTCGCTCATCGGGATCATCACGTCTTCCTCGACGAGGACCTCGTGGTCCGGCCGGGACCGTTCCTGGGCAGCGTGCGCCCGGCCGCCCGGGGCGGCAAGGACGCAGGCAAGCACGATCGGGACGACGATGCAGCCCGGCCGGAGACGGCGTCTTCTCACGCGGGCTCCTCCCGGATACAATCCGGGCGGTCCGACCCTTCGATCTCTCCAACGCAGGAGGCGTCATGCCGAACCAGGGTTCTCCCGAGCCGCGATCGGTTGCTCCCATCCGGGCCAAGACCATCTTGGTCGTCGAGGACGAGCCATATGTCCGAGCGCTCGTCGTTGATTTCCTTGGAATGGACGGTCACAAGGTGGACACGGCTGCGAACGGGGCGATTGCGCTGGACATGCTCGCCTGGCACAGCTACGACCTCATCATCAGCAACATCCACATGCCCGAGCTGGACGGTCCCGGCCTCTACCGCGAGCTGGAACGGCGCCGGCCGGAGCTCGCGAGGACGTACATCTTCATGACCGGCGACGACGGCGCCGCCACGAGTGAGTTTCTTGCGACCGTGCCGGCACCGGTTCTCCGCAAGCCCTTCACGCTGGACGATCTGAGGCAGGCGATCACCCTGGTCCTCGGGGAGCCGAGAGTGGATGGGCACCCGGGAGCGGCTGCGGCGAACGTGAGCCCTCGCTCGAGCCGACCCGATACTGGATGAAGAAGCAACGGATGAAGGAGCGGCCCGGGGATGAAAGAGCCCGGCGTTGGACCGCCGGGCTCATCGCGAGCTACGCTTTGCGAACGTTGGCGGCCTGCAACCCCTTCGGACCGCGCGTCACCTCGAACTCGACGCGCTCGCCCTCGGCGAGGCTCTTGAAGCCGGCGGCCTGGATGGCGCTGAAATGCACGAACACGTCCTCGCCGCCCTCTTGTGTGATGAATCCGAAGCCTTTTGCGTCGTTGAACCACTTGACCTGTCCGATTGGCATCGCAGTACCTTCCCTTGGGGTCTTCAGCCCCGGTGTGTTCCGCCGACATGGCGGGGTTCGCCTCGCCGACGTCGGAGAGGCGAACAAAAACGCCGCGCGAAATGGATCTCGCGCGGCCTGAGTCTCAGTCGTACCGGAGCGCTACAACTCGAGCCCGAACGTAGTGTGAACCACAACCGTACGGAGGGTGACACGGGCGCGCGCCGAAAGCAAGCACTTTCTCGTCCACTCTCGGCCCCGACCCATCCCCCACCCCCGACCGATCGTCGCGGCCGTCGATTCCTGCACGCCCCTCCGGGGCGCACCGGGGGTCACGATACGTGATCTGCGGCGCGCGCCGCGTGCGATGCCTGATCGGCGTGGGCCTGCGCGTCGCGCCCCGCGGGCGAAGTCGCCGTAGCCGGTTGCGGGTTGCGGCCGTCGTCAGCGAGAGGCGGTGCCGGGACGGATCACGACCACGGACACCGCGATCAGACGACCGTCGCGCTTCCGGGTCTCGATCGTGGCGAAGTCGCCGGCCCGCACGTTGCTCGCGGTCAGCGCCGATTCCGCGAAGTCGCCGAGCCAGCCACCGCTCGACTCGTCCTCCCGCCGGATCGCCAGCTTGATGGTGGTCTCCGGGGTGAGCGCGATCTGGTACGCCACGACCTGATTTCCCTTGACCGTGCCGGGACCGAGAGCTTCGAGCGTGATCATCTGGCTGTCCGGGTTGACCGCCACGACCCGTCCGGAATGCTTGGCATGCTCGGCGGACTGCACGGTGGAAGCGAGCAGCAGTCCGCCGAGGATCAGCGCGAGCGCAGTGCGGAGCATGACTCCCTCCGTCGATGCAGTCCTCATCATGGCTGTCCTGACCTCCGTCCTGACCTCGTGGCGCATCGGAGCGATGCCTGTGGGGGGCCCAAGGGCCCGGTCGCTCTCGTACCGAGACCGCGGTCGAGCAGCCTGAAAATCCGCCCGCATCAGGTTACCGCGCCGCCGCCGGTTTGATCAGGAAGTGGGCGCGGCGATTCAGCGCCCAGCACGCTTCCGTCCGATCGACGCAGAACGGCCGCTCCTCTCCCCAGCTGAACGTGGTGATCCGACTCGTCGCGATACCCTGACCGACCAGGTAGTTCTTCGCCGCCTGCGCGCGGTGCTCGCCGAGGGCGACGTTGTATTCGTTGGTCCCGCGCTCGTCGCAGTGCGCCTCGATGAGGAGGAGGTAGTCCGTGTTGCTTCGAAGCCATTCGGCGTCGGTGTCGAGGATCGTCGCGTCCCCCGGGCGGATGTCGTAACGGTCGAAGTCGAAGAAGATGTCCTGAAGCCTCTCGCTCGGTTTGAACTCCTTCAGTTCAGGTCGGGCCTCGGGTCTCGCGGTGGCCACCATCGGCCCCGAGGACTGCTCGGCACCGCCTCCGGGAGCCTGTTCGCGACCTTCGGGTTGGGACCCACCGCCAGCGGTGTCCTCCGGCTCACCCGCGCCTCGCCGCCGTCGAGCCTCATCGGCCTCCTCGCCCCCTCCGGGACCGCGACGCCGGACGACGCCGGTGTCGGTCCCTGCTCCTCGCCGCGCCGCCGCGCCGGTGTCGCCGCTCGCACCCTCCTGGCGTGCCTCCCCCGGCGCGGGAGCCTCGGCCCTCGCTTCACGCTCCGCGCTCACCGCCTGAGGGGAGCCTCCGGGCTGGCCACCGCCACCCTGGGCACCGCCGGCGGCCGACTCGGCTCCCGCACCGGCCTCGACGCCCCCGCCGGCGCGGGGACGAGCGCCGGCCTCACCTCCAACCGTGGGCTGGCCTCCGGCTCTCGCACTCGGTTGCTGCGCCTCAGCGGCACCCGGACCTCCAGCGCCACCTCGAGTGCCGGCCCCCGCCTCGGCGCTGACTCCAGCCTGGCTGCTTCGCGGGGGTGCCCCAACA
>CAZWXA010000249.1:0-6198 GCA_964637755.1 uncultured bacterium
TCGAGTTCATCTGGGACACGGGGGTCGAGGACGTCCTCGACCCGGCCAAGGGCAACGTGACGGCGGTACGGCTCAAGAACCTCAAGACGGGCGCCCAGTGGGAGAGCCCGGTGGACGGGCTCTTCGTCGCCATCGGGCACCTGCCCAACACGGCCATCTTCAAGGGGAAGATCGACCTGCACCCGAACGAGTACGTCAAGGTCGCGCCGGGGACGACGCAGACCTCCGTGCCCGGCGTCTTCGCGGCGGGCGACGTCGCCGACTTCACCTACCGCCAGGCGGTCACGGCCGCGGGCACGGGCTGCATGGCCGCGCTCGAAGCCGAGCGCTACCTCGAGGCCCACCACCCCGGCCACTGAGGCGCTTTCGGAGCGTAGCTAACATAACGCCTGTTCTCGGTCATGGCCTGCCGAGGCCCAGGCTCTTGCCTTGGCAGCAGGCGCGCCGTCGCACTGATCGTTCCCGTGGACTCTCAGCTGCGCCGAACCGGGATCGCTGAATTAGCCCTGTCGACCTTGCTCCCGAAGGTATGCGCCCAAGAGCGAGAAGATTTCCCTGGCAAAGCCTTCATACTCTCGAACGGTCGTCGCGTAGAGGCCCAACACCATGGGGTGACATTCTCACTGAACAGTTCGGCGGGTCATATTCCTGTATGGACCCACGCGAGCGGGAAATGCGTTGCTTGACCCTCCCCGACTCTCGGGCTAAGCTCGGGACAACTTCTGAACCGCCCACCCTCTGGAGGCCTCCGATGCTCGCGACACTGCTGTCCCCGGCCATTGTCTCCTGCTTCGCAGCCTGGTGCCTGACGCTCGCCGCCCCGGCGTGGGCGGGAACGATCCGAGGTGCCGTCCGGTTCGCGGGAGAAGCCGTCGAGCAGAAGAAGCTCGTGGTGACGGTCGATCAGGCCGTCTGCGGCAAGGAAAAGGATGCCGAGGAGCTGGTGCTGTCGGCTGGCAAGGGGATCCGGAACGTGGTGGTCTCGCTCCAGGGACTTTCGACCGACGTGAAGTGGCCCGTCACGTCCCCGGTGCAGATGGACCAGAAAGAGTGCGTCTTCGTCCCGAGGGTGGTGCTGGTTCCGGCGGGCGGGACAGTAGAATTTCTCAACGGCGACCGGCTCCTGCATAACCTCCGGAGCCAGACCAAGGCCAACCCTCCCTTCAATCGGACGCAGCCCAAGGGCCGCACCATTCCCATCCCGTTCCGGGCTCCCGAGATCATCCGGATCGACTGCGACCTCCATCCGTGGATGCGCGCCTGGGTCGTGGTGGCCGAGCATCCCTTCTATGCGGTGACCGGCGAACAGGGGGAGTTCGTGCTCGAGAACGTCCCGCCGGGCAACTATACGCTCCGCCTCTGGCACGAAAGTCTAGGGACGGTGACTCGGGCGGTCACGGTGAATGGAGGCGCCGCTACTGTCAACGTAGAGATGGGGAGGCGATGACCGATCGCGGTCTGCGCGCGGTTGGCCAGCCGCGCCGTCACGCCTCCGGTGCGAGCCTCCTGATCGCTTCGAGGAGCTCCCTGGGACTGTAGGGCTTCGCCAGATAGTGGGACGCGCCCGCTTCCAGAGCCTTCTGATCGTCGCCGCTCAGCGCGAACGAGGTGATGACGATGATCGGGATGTGAGCCGTCTCCGGGTCGGCCCGCAGCGCCCGGGTCGCGTCCAACCCAGACATCCGAGGGAGCTGGATGTCGGCGAGGATCAGGTCCGGTCTCTCCCGCTTCGCCGTCGCCACTCCGCTCTCGCCGTCCGCAGCCTCGATGAGCCGGTACGAGGTGCGGGCGAGCAGGTCCCGGACGATCTTCCGGTTGAACGCGTTGTCCTCGATGTGAAGGATCGTCTTCGCGGTCATGCCGGCCTCGCCTCTTCCACCCGCAGCGGGATCGAGAAGACGAAGGTCGACCCCTTTCCGACCTCGCTCTCGACCCAGATCCGGCCCCCGTGCAGCTCCACGAATTTCTTGGTGAGGCTGAGGCCGAGTCCGGTGCCGCCGAACTCACGGGCGATCGTGGCGTCCGCCTGCCGAAACTCCGCGAAGACGTTCTCGAGCTGGTCCTTCGGGATCCCGATCCCCGTATCTGCCACGCGATACAGGAGCTGATCGTCCTGTCGCTCGACCTGGATCACCACCCACCCGCTCGGGGTGAACTTGATCGCGTTTGCCGCCAGGTTCAGGAGGCACTGGGTGAGGCGCTGGGCGTCCCCGAACGCGAGGGGGATGTCGTCCGGCACCTCGATGCGGAACTCGAGCCCCTTTTCCATCGCCAGCGACCGCAGCGACGCCTGCACCGTGCCCACCACATCCCTCACCAGGTACTCGACCAGGCTCAGCTCCATCCGGCCGGCTTCGATCTTCGAGAGGTCGAGGACGTCATTGATCAGGCGTAGGAGATGCCAGCCGTTGGTCCGGATGTCGGCGAGCGGCTGCTTGAGCGGCTCGGGGACGTCTCCGTATGTCTCGTCGAGAAGCAGCTCCGTGAACCCCAGCATGGCATTCATCGGTGTGCGCAACTCGTGGCTCATGCTGGCCAGGAACTCCGACTTGGCCCGGCTGGCCCGCTCGAGCTGTTCGTTCAGCGCCCGGAGCTGGCGCGCCGCCTCGCGCTGGTCCTTGTCGAGCTGGTGCAGCGCCCCGCTCATCCGGTTCATATGGTCGGCGAGCGCGCCGAACTCGTCACGGTTGGGCACGCTGATGGTCGCGCCGAACTCGCCCTTCGAGACCGCGCTGAGAAACGCGTCCGCCTCCCGCACCGGCAGGATCAACGTCCAGGAGATGACGAACCCCAGGGCCAGCGCGAGGAGGATCGAGGTCCCCACGAAGGCGCCGATGAGGACCATCGCCCGCCGATCCGCCCGGATGACGCTCTCCCGCAGGCTCTCCATCCTGTGCTCTTCGGTCTTGACCAGGTTGCCGACGAGCCCCTCGATCCGCTCGTACAGCGGGTACCCGCTGGCGAGCTGGAGCTTCATCGCTTCATCGAGCTTGCCGTCCCGGAGAAGATTCGCGATGTCGGCCACGCTGGTCAGCGCCTCGTCCTGGGCGGCGCGGATCCGCTGGATCAGGTCCCACTCTTCCGGCGGCGCCGCCTGCTCGATCTGGGCCAGCGTGCTGTTGAAGCGGTTGTTCTCGCGGAGGATCTTCCCGATGGTCGTCTCGTCCTTCAGGAGCAACGCCATCGCCGTGAAGTTCATCTGCATGGCGAGGGCGTGCTCGACCTGCCGCGAGGAGTCGACGCGCTTGTGCGCTTCGTCCAGGAGCCGACTGTGGCGCGACATCCAAGAGATGGTCTCGAGGCTCATCGCGCCCATGGCGAAGAACAGGAGGACGACCAGCAGGAACGCGCACAGGAGCTTGGCGTGGATCGAGGCCGGAACGCGGGCGACCCACTGGACGAGGGCCCCCAGCGGCGAGCGGGTTAGGAGGAAGAGAGCGATCCGCTCCCCCAGGCCCGACCCCGGCGCCGAGACCGGGACGACGCGATCGGCGCGAGGGGTCGCCTCTCGGGGGGCCATCGCCGCTAGCGCTTCTTGGTCTTCGGCGGCTTCCCCACGTCGGGGCGCGGGTCGAGCACGAAGCCTTCGCGGTTCGGCATCTTCACCGCCGGCAGCGTCCGAGCGTCCATCACGTCGTGTTCGCCGATGATCCCGTTCAAGTGGAGCAGATACGCCGTCACCGCGTAGACTTGATCGGGGGTGAGGGAGCCGGGCTCGTCCACGGGCTGCGCGCGGTTGATATAGCCCCAGAGGGTCGGGGCGTAGGGCCAGAAGCTCCCGACCGTCCGGACGGGCTTGTCGGTGTTCAGAGTGCCCCGGCCGCCGACCAGGGGGTCGTACTTCCCGTCCTGGCCCCGCTCACCGTGGCAGGAGGCGCACCGGTTGGCGTAGACCGGCTGGCCGAGCGCCGCCGTCCCGCTGCCGGGAGGCAGCCCCTTGCCGTCCCGTGGGATGGTGATGTCCCAGGCCTTGATCTCCTCGGCGGTCGGTGTCCGCCCGAGCCCGTAGGTCGAGAGTTGAGCGCCGGACGGAAGCGCGGCGGCGAGGAGTATTAGCACGCCGATGCCGACGACCGCGAACGGCCTAGGCGTGAACATTGTGGACGCTGCCGTCGGCTGCCACCTTCCAGCTCTGGATGGCGTTGTTGAAGTAGTGCGAGTTCAGGCCGCGGACCCTGACCAGCTCGGCGAGCGTGGGCTGGACATAGCCGGTCTCGTCGGTACACCGCGACTGGAGAATGGCCTCGCGCCCGTTCCATCGCCAGTCGAGCCGGAAGCGGGTGTGGGCGAGGGGGAGGATGGGTCCTTGGAGGTTGGCGCCCCGCCAAGTCCCTCCACCGTCCGTCGACACCTCGACCCGGCGGATCAGCCCTCGACCCGACCACGCCAGACCACGGATTTCGCAGAACCCCGGACCCCGCAGCTGCGCACCCCCCGCCGGCGAGGTGATCACCGACTTCGCTTCCATGACGAAGTTGAGGTGTCGCGCCTTGCCATCCGGCATGAGGACAGGTTGGCCCACGCTGTCCATCCGGGTCAGATAGGGTCGGTCCACCACCGTGAGGCGGCGCAGCCACTTGACGTCGATGTTGCCCGTCCAGCCCGGAACGATGAGCCGCAGCGGGTAGCCGTTCTCCGGGCGCACCGCCTCGCCATTCTGGCCGTAGGCGACGAGGACGTCGTCCATCGCCTTCGCCATGGGGAGGCTCCGCTCGTTGCCGCTGCCGTCGGCGCCCTCGGCCAGGATCCAGGCGGCGCCCTTCTGGACGCCGGCCTCGCGCAGTAGGAGCGCGAGCGGCACGCCGGTCCACTCGCTGCAGCTCGTGAGACCGTGCGTCTCCTGGACGGTCTTGAGCGTCGGGGCCGCCCATTCCGTTTGGGAGTTGCCCTGGCACTCGAGGAAGAGGATGCGCGACGTTGAGGGCAGCCGCCTGATCTCCTCCATGCTCAGGATGACCGGACGATCGACCATTCCGTGAATCAGAAGCCGGTGTTTCCTGGGGTCGATGTCGGGGACACCGCCGCGGTGGACCTCGTAGTGGAGCGCGGACGGCGTGATGATCCCCAGCGTTTCGTCCAACGGCGTGCGGTTGCCGACGGCGACCTCGTCCGTCTTGCCCCTCGGGGTTCGCACGGCCCGCTCGAAGCGCGAGCGCTCGCCGTAGGGCCGCACGGGGCCCCCGAGGACCTTCGAGGGATCGTCGGGTGCCGGCGGTGGCTCTCCCGGCGACTGCGCGTCGCTGGGGGCCGGCCGCGCCGGGCCGGCCACGAGGGCGACGCCCAACGCGACACCGCCTTTCATGAAGCGCCGACGGCTCGGCTCTTGCGAGGCGGGCCCAGAGTTCGGGGCAGGATGATCCATGGTGACCTCCCGAGGCCGATCAGGCCCCGCGTGTCGGTGCCAGCACTCCCGCGAGCCGAGAGAAGAGAAGTGTGGCCAGATCGTCAGCCCCTCACCTGGGCTTGTCAAGGCGATTGTCACAGACTGTTGTTGGCTAAACGCGGGCTCGGCGGGATGGTGCACGTGGGAACACCTCAAGGGCCGACGGAGTTCGGCAGGTCGAAGAGCGGGGCGTAATGCTGGGCGCCGAATGGTGAACTTGATGGCGAGCCCGCGGTCGTACTCGACGAAGGCGGTGAGGCGCTCGCGCCGCGAGCGTAGATAACATGAAACCCGTTCTCAGTCATAGCCTGTCGAGGCTCAGGCTCTTGCTTGCCATGGCCCAGAGCGGATAAATGCCCCTCCCATCTCGCGCCGATCCTGCCAGAGTGCGTCGGGAAGGTCAAACCGGAGCCTCGACGCAGGGGGCGGGAGTTCTCCACTTGGGCCCCGGGCAGCTGCAGGGCAGACGTCCGCGGTTGCTCGGGCCCGTAGCACCGGCTAACTCGTCACGTCGGGCTGTGCCCACTGCTCGGCTCGCGCCCCAGGCACGGCGGCCGGGAGCGGCGGGCTGTCCCGCGCGCCTGGGAGCCCGAGATGGGCGAGGATCCGCTGAATCACGGCGGGGATGTCGATCGTGGCGATCAACTGCATCCGTCCGGCGCAGCGCGGACAATGCAGGAGATCCAGGTCGAAGGCGCGGCGCATCAGCAGAGACCACGTCCCGTAGGGTGGCGAGCCTGCGCGTCGGCGCCCGCCTCGGCCGCCGCCGTCTACGCGGCGCGGGCCAACCTGGCCCCGGTGATGTTCACCGGCAT
>CAZWXA010000250.1:0-3051 GCA_964637755.1 uncultured bacterium
CTGCACCTTCGACTGCAGCTTCTGCTCGATCATCGAGATGCGGGGGCGGAACTTCCACACCTACTCGTTCGACCGCGTCCTCGCCGACATCCGCGACGCCCGGGCCCACGGCGCGCGGGCCATCTTCATCGTCGACGACAACATCACGCTCAACGTCCGCCGCTTCGAGGCGCTCTGCCAGGCGATCGTCGACGCCGGCCTCGACGATCTGGACTACTACGTGCAAGGGATGACCTCGGCCATCGCGAACCATGGCGAGACCCTGGCGCCCCTGATGCGCCGCGCGGGCTTCCGCTACGTCTTCCTCGGGATCGAGAACATCCTCGAGGACGATCTCAAATTCCTGCGCGCGAGCGCCAAGAACCGCCGGCGCGAGGACGGCGGGTATGCGGGCAACGCGACGATCACGGCCATCGAGTTCCTGCACCGGAACGGGATGTACGTCGTCGGCGGCCTGATCGTCGGCAACCCCGACGACACGCGCGAGTCCATCCAGGCCAACCTCGACTTCGCCCGGCGCCACGTCGACTACCCCTACATCCAGCATCCGACCCCGTACCCCCGGACGCCGATGACGAAGGACTTCCGGGACCGGGGGCTCATCATCAACGAGAACCTCGAGGAGTACGACGGCACGACGGCGGTCGTCCGGAGCGAGCATCTCGAGGCCGAGGAGATCGAGTTCATGCGCTGGCAGGCCGAGCGCTGGATGAAGCTGCGCCACCTGCCCCGGGCGCTCGTCCACGACCCGCTGTTCGGGTTGCGCCACGGCGCGGGGATGCTCAGGCACACCTTTCGCGGGAGCAGCCTCCGCTCGCTCCTCGGTCTGGAGGACGAGCGCAAGGTGTTCGCCCGCTACCGGGCGCTCCGGAAAGCCGAGCGCGTCTACCTCTGACGCTGCGGACGTTCGTCGTCCTGAACCCTGCCTCGGCCGCCGGCGCCACGGCCCGGCGGTGGGACCGGATCGCGAAGGAAGTGCGGCGCGCGGTGGGGCCGTTCGAGCACGCATTCACGGAAGCCCCACGGCACGCGACCGCCCTGACCCGCGAGGCGCTCGACCGCGGCTTCGAGATGGTGGTGGCGGTCGGCGGAGACGGGACGGTCAACGAGGCCGCCTGCGGGTTCTTCGACGGGCGCCGTCCGGTGGCGCCCGGGGCCCTCCTCGGCGTCATCCCGCACGGGACGGGCTGCGATCTCGCCCGCACGCTCGGCATCGGGCGGACGATCGAGGCTGCGTGTGCCCGGCTGGCCGGCCCGGGCAGCCGGCTCGCCGACGCCGGCGTGGTGGACCTGGTCGGCCATGACGGTCGCCGCGCCGAGCGGCTCTTCGTCAACGTCGCCTCGTTCGGGTGCGGGGGCGCCGTGGCGGAGGCCGTTGCGGCCGGCACCAAGCGGCTCGGCGGGAAGCTCGCCTTCATGCTCACGACGGCCCGGACCCTTCTGCGATACCGGGATCAGCCCGTCACCGTGACCGTGGACGGCGGCGCGCCGGAAGAGATGCGCATCACGAACTACGCCGTCTGCAACGCCCAGTACTTCGGGGGCGGCATGTGGGTGGCGCCGGCCGCGCGCCTCGACGACGGGCGGTTCGACGTCACGATCTGGGCGGGCTTCGGTCTCAGGGACTTCATCCTGAAGCGCCGCTCGCTCTACAACGGGGCGCACGTCCGCGAGCCCGGCACACGGGTCTTCCAGGCGAGGCGGGTCGCCGCCACCAGTCCGGATCGCGTGCTGGTCGAGATCGACGGCGAACCTGCGGGTCGCCTGCCTGCGACGATCGAGATTCTCCCCGGAGCGCTCCGCTTCAAGGTGTAACGGGCGCGCCCTCCCGGCGTCATCACCCGGGGTCGCTCCACCGTCGCTGCGTTGTCGGGCGGCCGTGGCCATTCCTCCTTCCGCATCATCCAGATAGTCTCCATGGGACGCCCCCTCCGCGCGCCCTCTCACTTCATTGTCGCCAGCGGTTCACGACTGCCGCTCCGGCGCTTCATCCATTTTTCGACCTCGACGGCGACGAAGACGGTGGCGGCGACGGCAACCGCCAGGACGAGTTCCGCAGCGCCCAGCGGCTCCGTCTTGAACACGCCGCTCAGGACAGGCACGTAGACCGTCGCCATCTGCAACACCAGCGTCAGGCCCACGGCTCCCAGGAGCGGCGTGTTCGAGAACAGACCCTGACTGAACAGGGACTCCCGTTCGGACCGGATGGCCAGCACATGGGCCAGCTGGGACAGGCAGAGGACCGTGAAGGCCATGGTCTGCCAGCGGCTCGAGCCCGCATGGAAGAACCACGCCTGCGTGCCGAGCGTGAGCCCGGCCATGAGCAACCCCACCCAGATGGCGTGCACGCCGAGGCCGTGGGCGAAGACGCTTTCCTGTGGGGGCCGCGGGGGCCGGCGCATGACGTCCTGCTCCTCGCGCTCGACGGAGAGGGCGAGGCCGGGCAGGCCGTCCGTCACGAGGTTGATCCAGAGAATCTGGATCGGCAGGAGCGGGATCGGCAGGCCGACGAAGGGCGCCAGGAAGATGGTCCAGATCTCCCCGGAATTGGTCGTCACCACGTACCGGATGAACCTCCGGAGGTTGTCGTAGATCTTGCGGCCCTCCCGCACGGCCCGCACGATCGTGGCGAAGTTGTCGTCAAGCAGGATCATCGCGCTGGCTTCTTTCGCCACGTCGGTGCCGGTGATCCCCATCGCGACCCCGATGTCCGCGCGCTTCAGCGCCGGGGCGTCGTTCACGCCGTCGCCCGTCATGGCGACGAACTCCCCGCGGTCCTGGAGCGCCGTGACGATCTTGAGCTTCTGCTCCGGCGCGACCCGCGCGTAGACCCGGATCTTCTCCACCCGCTCCTCGAACGCGGCCATGGGCAGCGCCGCCAGCTCCTGACCGGTGACCACCCCGTCGTCCCCCTCACCGACGATCCCGAGCCGGCGGGCGATGGCGCGCGCGGTGAGCGGGTGGTCCCCGGTGATCATCACCGGCACGATGCCGGCGCTCCGGCACGTCTGGATCGCCTCGCGCGCCTCCTCGCGCGGGGGATCCATGATG
>CAZWXA010000250.1:3151-6194 GCA_964637755.1 uncultured bacterium
CCGGCCGGGTCGCGGTGGACGGTGGTCATGCGCTTGCGGTCGGAATCGAACGGGATCTCCGCGACCCTCGGAAAGCGCGCTTCTTCCTTCGTCTTCTCGATGCCCGCGTCCCTGGCGGCCGCGAAGAGGGCGGCCTCGGTGGGATCGCCGACGAGACGGCCGGCGGCGTCGACAGTGGCGTCGTTGCTGAGTGCCATGGCGCGGAGCAATTCTGCCCAGGGGCCTTCCGCTCGCGGACTCCGGTCGAGGACACCGTCGCAGTACAGCTCCTCCACCTGCATCCGGTTGACGGTCAGCGTGCCCGTCTTGTCGGAGCAGATGTAGGTGACCGAACCGAGCGTCTCCACGGCGGGGAGCTTCCGCACCAAAGCCTTCTTGGCCACCATCTTGCGGGCGCCGAAGGCGAGCGAGATCGTCACCACCGCGGGCAGGGCCTCGGGGATGGCCGCCACCGCGAGGCTCACGGCCGTCAGGAACATGAGCAGCGGCGGCTCCCCTCGGACGAGGCCGACCGCGAAGACGATGATGCAGATCGCCAGAACCGCGACCGCGAGGCGCTGGCCGAACCGGGCCAGGCGTCGCTGCAAGGGCGTCTTCACCTCCCCCGCTTCCTGCAGCAGCGTCGCGATCTTGCCGAACTCCGTCTGCATGCCGGTCGCCACGGCGACGCCGGCGCCGCGGCCGTACGTCACGATCGTGCCCTTGTAGGCCATGTTCTTCCGGTCGCCGACCGGAAGCGCCTCGCCGTCGAGTGGAGCCGTGACCTTCTCGACGGGTACGGACTCCCCGGTCAAGGCGGCTTCCTCGACGCGCAGGCTGGCCACCTCGAGCAGCCTGAGATCGGCCGGCACGATGCGGCCGGCCTCGAGGAGCACGACGTCGCCCGGCACCACCTCCGCCGCGGGGATCGTCATCGTCTGCCCGCCGCGGGTGACGGTCGCGGTGGGGGCGGCCATGGCCTTCAGGGCCTCCATGGCCCGCTCGGCCCGGTACTCCTGGACGAAGCCGATCACCGCGTTCAGGAAGACGATGGCGACGATCGCGATGGTGTCCACGACGTCACCGATCAGCCCCGAGATCACGGCGGCTGCGAGGAGGACGAGGATCATGAAGTCTGTGAACTGGCCGAGGAGCATTCCGAGCGCGGTCCGCCGTGCGCCCTCCCTCAGGACGTTCGGGCCGTGCTCGCCGAGGCGGCGCCGGGCCTCGGCCGGGGTCAGGCCGTCGGCGGAGGCTCTCAGCCCATCGAGGGCCGAGGCGCTCGGGAGCTGGTACCAGTAGGGCATGCCCCTGTCCACTCCTTGCGGCTCAGGGCCGCGGTCCGCGGACGAGGAGGATCGGCACGCGGGCCCGGCGGAGCACGCCCTCGGCCACGCCCCCGAACAGCGCCCGGCGAAGGCCGTCGATCGTGACCCTGAGGGCCTTCGCGGACGACAGCGCCACGCTCATGCCGCAGCCGCGTGGCTTCGAGCCAGGCGCTCGTCCGCCAGGCGCGCGATCTCGGCCCGCGTGAGGTCGCGCAGCCTGACCATCTCCTGCCACCCGCCCGATTGCGGCGCGATCGGGGGGCCGATCGCGACCGTGATGGGCCCCGGCCTCGGCAGCCACGTGTCGCCCGGCAGGATCTCGCGGGTCCCGCGAAGTCCGATGGGGACCACGGGGCGCCCGGTTTCCACCGCGGCTTTGAACGCGCCGAGCCTGAACGGGAGCAGCCCCGGCGCCTGGACGAACGTCCCCTCGGGGAAGAAGAAGAGCGAGACGCCGTCGCGGAGCCTCGCGGTGGCGCGCTCCGCGTCGGCCGCGCTCTGGGCGGGGGCCGCGCGCTCGACCGTGAGGTGTCCGACCTTGCGGATCACGGTGCCAACCACCGGCGAACCGGCCAGCTCGCGCTTGGCGACGAAGGCGAACTCCACGGGGAGCGCCGCCAGCAGGACCACGGCGTCGAGATAGCTGGCATGGTTGGCGGCCAGGATCGCCGGCGCGGCGGCCCGGAGGTGCTCGACCCCTTCGACGCGCACGGGACAGCCGGACAGCGCGAGAATGCGCCGACACCAGAGCCTGACGAGCCGATCGGCGGCCCGTCCCCGGGGCACGACGAGCAGGAGCGCCCACAGCGGGGGAACCGTCACCGCTAGGAGCACGCCGACGTACGCGCCGTAGACGAGCGCGTCGGCCTGCCTGAAGAGCCGGCTGACTCGCGCCCCGACGTCCCGCAGGAGGAGCCTCGCCCACTGCGCCCTGGGCGACGCTCGCCCGCGGAAGACCTCGCCCCGCACGTAGGCGTCGCGAGTCGCGCTCCGCCGGATCTTGCCGCTCGACGTCTTGAGCACTGCCCCGGGCCCGGCGATCACGACCACGTCGGGCGGAATCCCGAGCACCGTGACGACGCGATCCAGCACCGCTGCGCGCAGCGCATCGAGGCGCTCCGGCGTCGTCTCCCGGCTTTCGGCGACGACGACGAGCCGCTCCGTGCCCGTCTCCGGGTCGGCGACGCCGAAGGCCGCCACGCACCCTTTGCGGATGCCCGGGAGGTCGCCGACGACCTCCTCGACTTCCTGAGGGTAGAGATTCCGCCCGGCCTTGATGATGATGTCCTTCTGGCGGCCGGTGATGAACAGCTCGCCGTCGGCCTTGTAGCCGAGGTCGCCGGAGTCCATCCAGTCGCCGTGCAGCACGGCGCGGGTCGCCTCGGGGTTCCGGAAGTAGCCGCTCGTGACCGAGGGGCCGCGGAACTCGATCCGCCCCTCGATCCGCTCACCGACCGGCTGCCCCGTGGCGTCGACGATGCGGACGTCGTGGTCGGGCAGGGACCGGCCGCACGAGACGAAGCGCAGGGGGTTGTCGTCGTCGGGCGCCGCCGGCGGCGCCTCGCGCAGGCGCTCGAAGGCGGCGCGGGCGACCCTGTCGACCCAGGGGTCGCGGCCGAGCGGCGGGACCGTCAAGGCCACCGAGGACTCGGCCAGGCCGTAGACCGGGCACATCGCCTCGGGCCTGAACCCGTAGGGCGCGAAGCGGCGGGTGAAGCGCTCGATGGTCTCGGGGC
>CAZWXA010000251.1:0-6151 GCA_964637755.1 uncultured bacterium
GCCCGCCCTTGAGGATCCTGACGTTGGCGTATCCCAGGCCCGCCAGCCGTCGCGCAGCGTCCGCGCTCGCCTGCTCGTCCTGCGAGGTGCAGTAGGCGACGACCGTCCGCCCGTGCTCGACGTCGAGGGCCGCGACTGCCGTCTCGAGCTCGCTGGGCGGCATGTGTCTGGACCCCGGAATCCGGTACGGGCTCGACGCGTAGGCGTAGGCTGCGCGCACATCGAGGATGACGGGCAGCGAGGCGCTCTCGAACAGCCGGACCACGTCGGCCGGTGAGATCCGGGACCGGTTCGCGCGCCAGCGCCCACCGTAGACGCCGCCCGCGACCACGAGGCCCACCACGGCCATCGCGGCTGTGGCCAGCGGCCACGGGAAGGGCCGGGGCGGCGGATTCTTGATCTTCTCCTCCGCCTCCGCCAGCATGCGCTTGAGGTCGGGGAACTCGGGCTGCAGGCGGTTCGCGGCGCGGATCCCCTCGGCCGCGCCCTTCCAGTCGTCGCTGAAGAACTTGCGGAGCCCCGAGAACCACTTCTCGTTGAAGGGGCTCTGGTCCTTCAGGTCGACCGGAGTGCCCTGGAGGAACTCCTTCACCGCGTCCGACGGGATGATGAAGTTGAAGCCCTGGACGATGCTCCCGCCGGCGTCGGGGGCCAGCGAGACGAACGTCAGGACGCCGACGATGTCCCCCCGCGAGTTGACGGCCGGTCCGCCCGAGTTCCCCCACGCGGCGGGCGCGTCGGTCTGGATCACGGGCTGATTCTGGACGTCCTGCTTGAAGCCCGAGACGGCGCCGTTGGTCACGGAGGCCTCGACCTTCGCGGTCGAGTTCAGCAGCTCGTGCGTCAGCACCACGCCGGGGAAGCCGAGGATATGGATCGGGTCCCCGATCTTTGCGTTCTTCGACTGCGCGAGCATGAAGGACGGCATCTCCGAGGCCTCGAGCTGGAGGAGTGCCAGGTCGCGTCCCGAGATGGCGCCCCCTCCCGTCTCGGTGCTCACGGGCGGCGAATACTTGGCGACCTTGGCCGGGAAGCGGAAGCCGTTGGACATGATGATGAAGATCGACGGCTTCAGCTCCACCCGCGCCTCGGGGAGCACCCGATCGAAGGCCTGGCGCTTCAGCGCCTCCTCGAGATCGGGCCGCTGGCCCGGAGCGATCCCCTGTTTCGAGAGCCGGTCCGTGACACACGCGGCCACGACCGCCTTGCGGCCCATCTCGACGAGAAGCCACCGCGGCGGCGCGTACGCCGGCTGGACGACGTGGCCGTTGGTGACCACCCAGCCGTTGGAATCGACGAACCATCCGGTGCCGGTCTCGCGGAACGGATAGGGCGTGACCCTCACCTCGCCCCCGCCGCAGTTGAGGGTGACCTCGGCAGCGACCTCGGAGACGACCAAGACCGTGGCGGGCTTCGCGCGGAGGATCGCCTCCTGGAGCGAGATGGATTCATCGGCTGCCCGAGCGGGCGCCACCCCCGCGACCAGCACGGCGATCGGGACGAGGAGCCCCGCTCTCATCGCGCGCGGCATGGAGCGCGCGAGCCAACGCCGCACATGAGCCTCCTTCAGGAGCCCGCTACGGGGTCGAGATCGTGGCCGCGGCCTCGGCCATGGCGAGCGCGGCCTTCGCCTTCCACATGGAGTTGGCGTGGTCGATCTTCACGTTGCCTTCCATGTGGTGCTTCCGGGCTTCGGCGAACATCTTCTTGGCCTGCTCCAGGAGCCCCCGGGCATCGGCCGGCATGCTCAGCGCCTCGGCCTTCTTGATCGCTTCCTCGGCCGCCTTGAGATGCACCGGGCACTGCCAGGCAAGCGCCGGGCTCAGCCCCACCGCGACGATGGCCACGAACGTCAGCGCGACTACGGTGAACCGCCTCATGCCTCTCCTCCTCGAGACCAAGCTGGACGCCGTCTCTGGATCGGGCGGGCCGGGATGGGCCCGGGCCCGGAGTATGTCGAGACGCGGTCCCTTCTGGACCGTACCGGGACGCCCTCCCGGTCCTCATCCCCCCGCTACGGTCGCGGCTGGATGAGCCAGGCAGCCCACGGTTCCGAGTCAGTCTACTCAAACTACGGATCGGTGTCCACGAACGGATTCCCGCGGGCTCCCAACTGGCGAACGGATCCCTTCGTGGAACGCCGTGTATCGCGGTGCTCGGGCCGGTTGCGCCGAGATCGAGGCTGCGGGCCCTGCCTCGAGGGCGCCGCGGAAGCCGGGGTCGAAGGTGGTTGGCGCCGGCCGGCGCCCGCCGGTGCCCGCCCGGTGCGGGGGTCACAAAACGGCCTCCGGAGGGTCGACAGAATGGTCTTGACAACCTAAAGGCTGGGGGCCAGAGTCTCGGCACTGCGGCGCGACCGAACCGCGACCGAATGGCGAGGCCAGCGGGCACCCGCCAAGCGCAGGGAGTTAGGAATGGCGCCGGGTGGACCGCTTGGTCGGTGGTTCGGTGGAGTTTCACCCGTTCGAGGAATGACGCCAGAGTCGAACTGAAGTCAGAACCGGTCGGCGTTCGGTAGCGGACGGATGAAGAGAGCCGCGCGTGCGAGCGGATTCTGACACGGTTGGCGTGAGCAGGCGCAAGCCGCGCGGCGGACGGCTGGGGTGCGGGAACTGTGGAGGACCGCGGTCGGCAGGCGGACTTCCAGTTGAGGTGGTGTATGCGCACGGTAGCGGCGGTGGTGGTCCTCGCGGTCGGTGTCATGGGGGTCGGCGAGACGGCGGAAGTTCTCACCGTGACGATCGGCGATACGCGGCTGTCGCGGACCGAGAGGATCGAGGGGAAGGTAGCTGTTCGGATCGAAGGTCGCTACGGGGATTTCGTGGTCGGGGACTCCTGCGGCGGCGCTTGCGCTGCGCGGATGTACCTCGATGAGGTGCACGGCCTAGCAGTTGTGAAGATGACCGACGTGCTGATCCGGTTCGAACCGAGGGGCGGGATCTCGGCGGGAAGTCTTGTCATGAAGGTGGAAGCAGGGGCCGCCCGCCTGGGCGGCCCGGGCAAGGCGTCGGCGACGATCGATCTCGAGGGTTGCTTCAGCCGGCAAGGCGGCTGGCCCCTCGTCGACAGCGTGTCGGTCGCCGTGTGGGCGCCGTCTCAGACCCAGGAGGAGCGGCCGTGGTCGCATCGCGTGGACGCTGCCGCGACCGCGTGTTTCCGGTACAACCCGGTGGAGATGGAAGAGTGCCGCGACTGCGGGCCATTGGGCGGCGCGTCAATCGCTTTCACCTTCACCAGGCCAGGAGACACTTTCAGGACCACCTCCGGGTCATCCGCGAGTGCTCCGAAGGCTCCCGCCGTGCTGTACCGCCCACCGCGCCGCGGTGCTCCGAGCGGGCGGGTGGGTGGAGGCACGCGGGGAGCTGGGCGAGAGGTGTTCGTCTTGTCCGTTCTGGCGCCGGATCACACCGGCCTCACCGTCGCGGAACAGCCGGCGTTCTACTGGTACATCTCGACCTCGACCTCGCTTCCCATGGAGATCACCGTCACCGACCCTCGGTCCACGCAGCCCGTGCTGGAGGCGCGTGTTCCGGAACCTGTTGCGCCGGGCGTTCACCGTCTCCGCCTGGCCGATCACGGCATCCGGCTCTCAGCGGGCGTGGAGTACAGCTGGTCCGTCGCGGTGGTGCCGGATCCCGATCATCGGGCTCGCGACATCGTCGCGGGCGGGAGGATCGAGCTCGTCGACCCGCCGGCCGGGTTGAGGGAGAGGTTGGCCGGAGCCAGTGAGGCCGCGCGGGCTGTCATCTTCGCGGACGCGGGGCTCTGGTATGACGCGGTCGCGGCCATCTCGGAGCGCATCGACGCCGCTCCGGACGATTCGGTACTTCGAAGGGAGCGCGCCCACCTCATGGCCCAGGTAGGCCTGCCAGAGATCGTCGAGGAGTCGGTGGCTGGAACCCCTCGACGATGATCGCCGTGCCGGGCACGGTCGATCGCATCGACCTCTGGTTCGTCGCGGTCCTGACTCCGATCTCGCTGCTCGGTCTCTGGCTCATCCGACCCGACTCGACGCGCTGACGGCGCCAGGCACGTACACGGTGCCGGTAAGCGGCGGAACGCGGTGGTCGGCGCTTCTAGCTCAGCGAGCGCACCCGCCATCGTCTGATGTGCCAGCCACCCCTGCCAAGCCAGCACTCAGCCGCAGCCGAAGGTCAGGGATCTCGAGCGGATCGGCTGCGGCGACGACGTCGCGAGGCGACAGCGCCAGCGGGCTCGCCAGCAGGCTGCCCGGCTCGACCGGCAAGCTCTCGCGCCCGGCCACGACAAAGCTGCTGGATGTGCCGCTCGCGAACCGCGCGGCGCAGCGCGCCTGCAACAACGCCGCTGCCTGAACGATCTCCACCGGCAATGGGGCCAGGGTGCCGCTGAGGCTCGTCACCGCCTGAATATCAACCGTCCCATTGATGCCGAGGGCCGAAGACGCGCTGACCGTACTGGCCGGATCGGCGAGGAACACATCGGCCACTATGCGGATGTTGCCACCGTTGCCACCGAATGCGTTTGCGAGAATCTGGCTTCCCTGGAGGATGACGAACTGCGGGTCAATCGTGATGTTGCCCCCGTTGCCAGTCCCGCCCTGGACGTTCGTCGTGATCTGACTGTCAGTCAACTGTACCAAGCGCCCGGCTTGAATGTGGATATCGCCTCCATCACTGTGGATGGTCTGCGTGGTGATGGAGCTATTCTGGGTTATCAGCGAATCGCTTGCCTGGATCGTGATATTGCCGGCATCAGCAGGGCCTGTGCTCTTTGCCGAGATGCTCGCCCCATTACTGAACTTCACTTGATTGGCGTCAATCTTGACCGCGCCACCCCTCGCCGAGGCAGCGGTCCCCGACGTGGCCGCCGACAGCGTACCACCGTTCTGCACCGTGACCGATTGCGCGAGCAACTTGATATTGCCGCCTGCGCCCGTGCCTTGGGCGTCGGTGAAGATGCCGGTGCCAACGCCATCAATCAGGATCGACCGGGCTGGCCCCGGCGTGCCTTCCACCGAGATATTTCCGGCGTTCCCGGTTGAATCCAGCAAACCAGCGCTGCGGAGCACGCTTCCCCCGCGCATCGTCAAATGCTGCGTCTCGAATAGTATGTTGCCGGCCGGTCCTTGAGTAGCTCCTGCCAAGGCGATCACCACGTCTGCTAGTACCCTCGACCCGGATTCGATGATGACGGTCTCTGCTCCCCTGACCGTGATCGTCGCCCCAGCCCCCGACGAGAATGATTCACTGCCCACATCCGTATGGTTGCTCACTCCTAACGTCTTTGTCTGGAACTCAATGGGCCCGGGGCCGCCGCCAGCTGTCGCGCCTGAGTTCACCTGAGCGGCTGTCAACTGGATGTTCTGGGCCTCCAAAAAGCGAATGCTACCGCCCGCCCCTGTGCTCTGGGGAAGCCCAGCGTTAAAACTGAGTAGTTCGGAGCCCGTCACGTTCACGTTGTCGCCGCGGATCTCGATCGTTCCCCCGTTGGCAGGACTGACGAGCGTGCCATTGGACATCGACGCGTCAATTGTCGTTCTATTTAGGAGATTGACGCTTGTGCCGGTGATCGTGACTGGACTCCCATCAATGAGAGTGGTGTCACCATTGTTCACAATAACTGAGTTCGACACGGTGACTGTTCCTGTGGCGGTCAAGGTTACCGCACCTGAACGGACCATCGTTATTCCGGCCGCGTCGTCGCCAACTCCAACCGCTCCGACAATGACGCTATCCAAGGTTACGTCTTTACCCTTGGCCGTGAAGGTGCCGGCGTTACCAGAAAGGGTTGAGCCTACATTGATTAACGAGCGCGTCACGGCCAACGGTCCGCTGGTCATCAGTGTCACCGAGCCGCTATCGGCCAACGCGACCAATGTACTCGAATCAACGCTCGAATCAATGGTGGAGTTGGTGATCGTGAGCTTCTTGTCGCCTGTGAGGGACACAGCTCCTGCGGCGCCGGCGCCCACGGAGTTCGTGAGAATGGAGACATCTGTGAGGCTAGCGGAGTCCGAAACAGCAACCGTTACTTCTCCTCCAGATCCGGCGCTGGAGTCGACCGGTTTCGTGATGATTGTGGCCCTCGTCGCCACCAGCTGACCTCCCCGGATTGACACCGCGCCGCCGCTCCCGGCCCCGAACAAAGTATCGCCGGCGGTCGAAAGGTC
>CAZWXA010000252.1:0-6145 GCA_964637755.1 uncultured bacterium
TGGTGATCGTCAGCATGCCGCCGGAGCCGCAGCACGGGTCGTAGACGGTGCAGACCACGCCCCGGCGGCGGATGCGCGGCTCGTCGCCCAGTCTTCATGATCGCTGGTCGGCGTGTCGCGGACAGGCTAGGCCAGGACGGTCGGCCAGGCAAGACCTGATCCGGCCTCAGCCCGGGCGACGCCCCGCCACTGCGTCCCGGGCGAACTCGGCGATGGCGTCGAGCAGGGCGGGATGTCCCAGCGCGTCGTTGTGGTCGGCGCCGCTGATGCGGAAGAAGCGCTTGGGCCCCGGGGCCGCCGCGAACAGGCGCTCACCCAGCTCGAAAGGGACGATCTCGTCCTGGTCGCCGTGGGCGACGAGGATCGGCATGGAGACGCGCGAGATTCGCGCCAGCGAGTCGAAGCGGTTGCCCGCGAGCCAGCCCAGGGGGCCGTAGTGCCGGCGGGCGACGTCGGCCAGCCGGGTGAACGTCGACACCGCGATGACCGCCCCGCACCGGCGGCGGGTGGCGACCTCGATGGAGACCGCCCCGCCGAGGGATTCTCCGAAGCACACGATCGCGGCGGGGTCCGTCCCGCGCGCCACCAGCGCGTCGAAGGCGGCCGCCGCGTCGAGGTACACCCCCGGCTCGCTCGGCGATCCGTCGCTGCGGCCGTAGCCGCGGTAGTCGTAGGCGAGCACCCCGAGCCCGCGGGCGGCCAGGGCCAGCAGCAGGTCACGGCGGGAGTCGATGTTGCCCGCATTGCCGTGAGACCACAGGAGCACTGGACCCGAGCCGCGCGCGGGCACGTGCCAGGCGTGCAGCCGCCGGCGGTCCTCGATGACGATCCAGCGCTCCTCGACACCGGAGGGGGGCGGCCCGACCCGCCGATCAGGAATGAAGACGAAGGGGTCGATCCACACGTTGCACCCCGTCATGAGGAGCGCGGTCAGCGCGAGCCCGCTCCAGCTGCCGGCCGGCGCGGCGTCGCTCACCGGGCCTTGACCTTCAGATCCTCGTACGGCCGCCCAGCGCCGGACCCCGCGGCGCCGTCGGCTGGGGCGAGGCTTGACACGACACGCCCCCTGTAGGTCATCTCCCGTCGTTGTCAGTAGAGCGCAAGCGGGCGCCCGCCGCAAGGAGGAGAAGGCACCATGCTTCTCCGGCAGACGGCAGCCCGGGCGCGCGCTCGACGCGGCTGAGTGGCGAGCGAGAGCGCGGACCCCGAACGGTCCTTGACGGTCCTGCCGGTGTCGGCATAGAGTCCGCTTGCGGCCAGCGGGTCCGGCGGGCCTCGCCCAGCCCGGGAACGACGGCTCGGCTGGCGAATCAGGTCACGTGCTCGGCGGGAAAGCCGCGGCAAAGGAGGAGTGCGCGATGGGTCAGCGACGATCGCTCATGGCAACCCTCGGCGTGCTGGTGTTCTGTCTGGCCACGTTCGCTCCGCCGGCTCCGGCGCTCGCCCAGCAGGTGGTGAAGATCGCGGTCGGGGCGCCGCTGACAGGCTCGCTGGCCAAGCACGGCCAGGAGGTGGCCAACGCGGTCAAGCTCGCGGCCGAGGAGTGGAACGCCAGGGGTGGAGTGCTCGGCAAGAAGGTCGAGGTCCTCGAGGCCGACGACCAGGGCAATCCCCAGGCCGGGGTGGCCGCGGCGGAGAAGGTGGCCGCGGACCCGGCGGTGCTGGGCGTGGTCTACGGCATCACGAGCGTCACCTGCATCCCGTCCTCTGACGTCTTCGAGAAGGTCAACCTCGTCATGATCAGTCCGGGCTGTACGAATCCCAAGGTCACCGACCGGGGCCTCAAGGTCGTCAACCGCGTCTGCGCCCGGGACGATGCGCAGGGCCCGGCGGGGGCGATCTTCGCCGTCCAGGACCTCAAGGCGAAGAAGGTCGCCATCTTCGACGATGGGACGACCGGGCCCCGGGGCGCGGCCGACGAGTTCGAGAAGCGCGCGAAGGCGCTGGGCGCGGCCACGCTACGGTACGTGGTGCGGGCCGGCGACAAGGACTTCCGCGCGGTCCTGGGGACCGTTCCCAAGGACGTCAGCGCCATCTACGCGAGCCTCTGGGCCCCCGAGGCCGCTCTGATGGCCAAGCAGCTCCCCGACGTCGGCCTCTCCGCGAGGATGATCGGGCCGGATGGACAGTTCGAGCCGGTCGACTACATCCAGGCGGCGGGCGGCGCCGCCGAGGGGAACTACGTCACGTTCCTGGTGCCGGACATGCGAAAGGTCCCGGCCGCCGCCGCATTCGTGAAGGCGTTCGAGGCCAGGTACGGCCAGCTCAGCTCGTACGGTCCGCTGGCCTACGAGTCGGCCAACATCATCCTGAACGCCATCAGGAAGGTCGGGAAGGCGGATCGCGCCGCCGTGCGGGACGCGGTGCGCGCCACGAAGGGGTACAGCGGCGTGCTGGGGACGCCCATCACGTTCGATGCGAAGGGCGACGTGGCCGGCGGGACGATCTTCGTCTACCAGGTCAAGGGGACCGGCTTCGAGCAGATCAAGACGATCGTCGTGAAGTGACCGGCCCCGACGCCGAGCCGCACCGGCCCGGATGGCGCTCCTCCAGACGGCTCGCCTGAGCAAGCAGTTCGGGGGCCTCCGGGCCGTGCAGGATCTCGACCTCGAGGTCGGGGACGGCGAGGTTCTCGGGCTCATCGGCCCGAACGGCTCGGGCAAGACCACCGTCTTCAACCTCATCACGGGCATCTACCGGGCCACCGGCGGCCGCCTGGCGTTCGATCGGGGCCGCCACGAGCTGGTCGGGCTCCCGCCTCACGCCATCACCGCGCTCGGCATCGCGCGGACCTTCCAGAACCAGCGGCTCTTCGGCCAGATGACCGTGCTCGAGAACGTCCTCGTGGGCATGCACTGTCGGACCCGCGCGGGGATCGGCAGGATTCTGGTGGGAACGCGGGGCGTGCGAAACGAGCGCCGGTGCTCGGAGGCGCAGGCCCGCGAGCTGCTGGCACTCTTCGGCGACCGCCTCCTCCCGCGTGCCGAGGAGGCCGCGGCCACGCTCTCGTACGCCAACCGGCGCCGGCTGGAGATCGCCCGGGCGCTGGCGACGGGACCCCGGCTCCTGCTCCTCGACGAGCCGGCGGCGGGCATGAACCCGACCGAGAGTCGCGAGCTGATCCGCGACATCCAGCAAATCCACGCGCGCGGCGTGACGATCCTGCTCGTCGAGCACGATATGGGCGTCGTGCGCGGGCTCTGCCACCGGGTCGTCGCCCTCGACCAGGGCATGAAGATCGCCGAGGGGTCCTTCGAGGAGGTTCGGCGGGACCCGGCGGTCCTCGAGGCCTACCTCGGACGGCGGGCGGGCCGCGCGTAGCCGCGCGCGACCATGCTGACCCTCTCCGGCGTCACCACCCACTACGGCGCGATCCGCGCGCTCGACGAGGTGACGCTCGAGGTCCGCGCGGGCGAGATCGTGTGCTTGCTCGGGGGCAACGCCTCCGGCAAGTCGACCACCATGAAGACGATCCTCGGCGTGGTCCGGCCCACGGCCGGCCGCGTCGAGCTGGAGGGCCGTCGAATCGACGGCCTCCCCACCGAGGCGATCGTCCGCCGCGGGATCGCCCTCGTGCCGGAAGCGCGCCGGATCTTCGGGCGGATGACGGTGGGAGAGAACCTCACGATGGGCGCGTTCACGCGGCGAGGCGCGCCGCCGCGCGAGCTGGCGGAGGACGTCGCGCGGGTTCACGCGCTCTTCCCCCGCCTCCGCGAGCGGACCGACCAGCTCGGCGGGACCCTGTCCGGAGGCGAGCAGCAGATGCTCGCGATCGGCCGGGCTCTCATGGCGCGCCCCCGGCTCCTGCTGATGGACGAGCCGTCCATGGGGCTGGCCCCGGCCCTCGTGGATCAGGTCTTCGACATCATCCAGACGATCAACCGGCAGGGGACGACGATCCTCGTCGTGGAGCAGAACGCGACGGTCGCCCTCGGCATCGCGAGCCGCGGCTACGTGCTCCAGAACGGGCGCATCGTCGCCCACGACACGGCCCGGGCGCTGCTCGGCGCCGACCACATCCGCCGGGCCTACCTCGGGGCGGACTGAGCGTGTGGCAGGTGCTGCCGATTCTCCCCCAGCAGCTCGTGTTCGGCCTGGCGCTCGGGACCGTGTACGGGCTGATCGCCCTCGGCTACACGATGGTCTACGGCATCCTGCTGATGATCAACTTCGCCCACGGCGACATCTTCATGATCGGCGCCTACCTCGGCTGGGCGGTCCTGGCTGGCCTGCTCGGCGCCGGGGTCGGCGGCCTGCACCCCGCCTGGGTCCTTCCCCTGATGCTCCTCCCGGCCATGCTCGGCACGGGCCTGATCGGCCTCGGGCTCGAGCGGTTCGCGTACCGCCCCCTCTACCGGCGCGGGGCGACCCGCCTGGCCCCCCTGATCAGCGCCGTGGGCGCGTCCATCTTCCTCCAGAACGCGGTGATGCTGACCCAGGGCGCGCGGATGAAGGTCTACATGACCGGCCTCCTCTTCCCCCGGACCTGGCGCGTCCAGGTCCTCGGGGTGACCATCTCGGCCCTGGTCCTCGTCATGGTGGCCGTGGCCGTCCTCATGATGTGGGGCCTCCACCTGCTCATCCAGAGGACGACGCTCGGGCGCTCGATCCGGGCGGTGGCCGAGGACCGCGAGATGGCCGCCATCATGGGCGTCAACGTCCGGCGCGTCGTCGCCGTGACGTTCTTTCTCGGGTCGGCGCTCGGGGGGGCGGGCGGCGTCCTGGTCGGGCTCTACTACACGCAGATCGACTTCTTCATGGGCTACTCGGCGGGGCTCAAGGCCTTCACGGCCGCGGTGCTCGGCGGGATCGGCAACATCCGCGGCGCGATGCTGGGCGGGGTGCTCCTCGGCCTCGCGGAGAGTCTCGCGGTGACGTTCGTGAACCCCGCCTACCGCGACGTGATCACCTTCGCCATCCTGATCCTGACGCTCGTGTTCAGGCCCGCGGGGCTTCTCGGCGAATCGCTCCCGGAGTCGGAGAAGGTGTGAGCCGGCAAGCGGGCGGGGAGGCGGCAGGCCGATGACCGCACGACGGCTCGCTGCGATTCCCGTCGTGGCGGTCGCGCTCCTCGCCCCGCTCGCGGCGCCGAGCGACTACTGGGCGGGCGTGCTCGCCCGCATCTGCCTCTACGCGACGCTGGCGCTCGGCCTGAACATCGTCGTCGGGTTCGCCGGCCTGCTGGACCTCGGCTACGTGGCCTTCTTCGGCATCGGCGGCTACGTCTACGCCTTCCTCGCTTCCCCGCACTTCGGGGTCCACCTGCCTTTCTGGGTCGCGCTGCCGCTCGCCACGCTGGCGACGGCCGTCTCGGGGGTCCTGATCGGCGCGCCGACGCTGCGCCTGCGCGGCGACTACCTGGCCATCGTCACCCTCGGGTTCGGCGAGATCACGTATCTCCTTCTGATCAACGGCGACCGGCCCGTCAACGTCACGAACGGCGCCAACGGCATCCTCGGCATCGACCCGCCCCGGCTCGCGGGCCTCGTCGCCAGCCGGAACACGCACTACTACTACCTGTTCCTCGCGTTCCTCGCGCTGGCGCTCGTCGCGTCGGCCCGCCTCCGCCGCTCGCGGATCGGGTGGGCCTGGCAGGCGATCCGGGAGGACGAGCTGGCCGCTCGGGTGATGGGCGTCAACACCACCGTCGCCAAGCTCCAGGCCTTCGCGATGGGCGCCGCGCTGGCGGGGATCGGGGGGAGCCTGCTCGCGTCCTGGCAGCGGTCCGTCTTTCCGGAGAATTTCCTCTTCACGGAGTCGATCAACGTCCTGGCGATGGTGATCCTGGGGGGTCTGGGCAATCTCGCCGGCGTGGTGCTGGGAGCGGTGCTGCTGGTCTCGTTACCCGAGGTCTTCCGCGAATTCCAGGCCTACCGCATGCTGGCCTTCGGGCTCCTGCTCATGGTCATCATGGTCGTCCGGCCCCAAGGACTCCTGGTCGGTCGCCCGGGATCCAGGACGCGAGCGGGCCCCAGCCCGGGGGAAGGCGAGGGAGCGCAACGGGCGGCCGGGCCCCCCTGACCCGTTCCCGAGCCCGGGCAACGCTGACGCGCCCGGGGGTGGACACGTCCCCTTCGGCCGCTCGTCAGCGGTCCGTGCGGGCTCCGAGATCCTCGAGCATGTCGCAGGCGTGGGGCCAGCGGCG
>CAZWXA010000253.1:0-6142 GCA_964637755.1 uncultured bacterium
AACGAGAGGCGAGCGTCCGCAGGGAGCGACGACACCTGGGGCAGATTGAGGGCGCCGGAGTTCACCTGGGAGTTGGCGTCGTCGTACGTGCAGGTCGTGTCGATCCCGTAGTACCAGCCGGTCGTCCCGGTATGCTGGTTGGGCTCGCACGCGGGCGTCGCGAGGTGCCAGAGGCCGAACCCGCTCCAGAGGCCGGATCCGTTCTCCGCGCGCTGCTCGACGATCGGCGTCGACGGGGTCCATCGCAGCGAGGATCCGGAGACCACGCCGCCGGGCGTGAAGCACGAGGCCGCCACGCCGTGGGCGCCGGTCCGGTTGAGGACGCCGACGACCGCCGACGCGCCATCGTCGAAGCTCGCCGATCCGAAGTCGAGGTCCTGGTACTGGAAGAGGATCTGTCCCGACGCCTCGAAGAGCGTCGCCTCGAATGTCGCGGCGCCGGTGTCCGGCTTGCGCGGAATGTCCTTCCACTCGAGGGTCAGTCGGCGGTTCGGCGCCGTGCCCTGCATCAGCGCGTACACGCCGCTGCCCCCGCCGCCCGCGGCGGGATTCAGATCATCCCAGTACGGCGCGATCACCGTCCGGATGAGCGACGGCGCCGGCACGCAGACGGGCGCGGCCGTCGCGGCGCCGTTCATCGGCGCGAAGGAGAGAAGCCCGTTGCTGCCGACGTAGATCGTCGAGAAGCGCTCTCCGTAGAAAGAGAATCCGAAACCTATCGGGATCGGAGTCGAGCAGTCGTCGCACGCGAGCGGGAGCCTCGTGCCCGCGGAGGCGTCGATGAAACTGAAGGCGTCGCTGCGGGAGACGTACGTGTCGGTCCCCTTTCCGTACCACAAACTGACCGTCCCCGAGTCGTTCCGGCCGCTCGCCGGCTCACCGCTGGTCTTCGCGCCGGCGACAAGATCGCGGATGCCGTCGCCGTCCACGTCGCCGACGGCGACCGATGAGCCGAAAGCGTCGTCCCTTTCGCCGCCCCAGAAGCGCGCGAACCCCGACGGCTGGCTCGACAGATCGAGGTTCGACCAGGCATCGGCCGAGCCGTAGAGGACGTCCACTTCACCCGCGCCCGGCCTTCCGGAGCCGCGGGAGCTCGACCCGGGGGCCGCGAGAACGAGATCGTCGTAGCCGTCCCCGTTGAGGTCACCCGCGGCCACCGCACCTCCGAGTCCGTGAAACGGCGAGGAGGCTTCGATGCGGACGGCACCAACCGGCTGTGCGTCGAGATCGCTGTCGCTCCACAAATCCGGTTTTCCGTAGACGAGCCAGACGTCCCCCGCTCCCGGCCGCGCGGCGCCGCGCGAGGCGGAGCCCGGCGCGCCGCTCACGAGGTCGGCGAACCCGTCGCCGTTGACATCGCCGGTCGCGACGGCGCTGCCGAGCGCGGCGCCGGGGGTGGAACCGAAGAACCGGGAGACGCCGGCGGGCGGCGCCGCGAGATCGACGTCGCTCAGACGCGCGGCGCTCCCGTAGACGAGATACGTCTCGCCGGCGCCGGCGCGCGCATTGCCGACGGAAGCGGCGCGCGAGGCTCCGATGAGCAGGTCCGCGATCCCGTCGCCGTTCACGTCCCCTGCCGCGACCGCGGAGCCCAACCCGTCCCCGGGATCGGCCCCGAAGAGCCAGGCGACGCCCGGCGGAGGCGAGGCGAGATCGGTATCCCCGAAGGCGGCCGTCTGTCCGTAGACGATGAAGACTTCGCCCGCGTCGGCGCGAAGGCTACCGGCCGCATCGCCCGCTGGGGCAGCGAGGACGAGATCGTCGCGGCCGTCGTGATCGACGTCCGCGGCGCCGACGGAAGAGCCGAGGCCGTCGACCGGATCCGCGCCGAAGAATCGCGCGACGCCGGCCGGGGGCGTGGCCAGGTCGATGTCATTGAGGCGCGTCGCGCCGCCGTAGACGACGTACACCTCGCCCGCGCCGCTCCGGGAGTTGCCCAGCGAGTCGGCCAGGGGCGCGCCGAGGATCAGATCGTCGTACCCGTCGCCGTTGACGTCGCCGGCGGCGACGGCCGAGCCGAGGCCGTCAGCCGGGTCGGCTCCCCAGATCCTGACGACGCCGGAAGGAGGGGACGCGAGGTCTGCGTCGTTCCATTGCGCCTTGCGACCGTAAACAAGGTAGACGGCCCCGGCGTCCTCGCGTGACCCACCGAGCGAGTCGTTGAGCGGCGCCCCGAGAATCATGTCCGCGAAACCATCGGCGTCCACGTCGCCCACGGCGACGGCGCCGCCGAGGTTTTCGAACGCGGCCGCTCCGGCGAACGTCGACTCGGGCGCGTTGGCGCGGCGGAGCGCGTCGCGCTTCATGTCGTAGTCGACCCGGGCTCCGGCCTTGAGAGCGAAGGTCACCGAGACCGGCCCGCCCGAGCTGGCGACGACGTCGAGCCGAAACGGAAGAACGGCGCCGCAGGGGGCGCCGCCGCTGAGCTGGACCTGGAAGTGGGGGGCGGTCGAGAGCGCCGGCGCGCCGCGCGCGGGAAGATCCGGCCACGAGGCGGAGGAGGAAAGGACGTTCACGTCCGCGACGGGCCCGGTATAGACGAGCGTCCCGCTGACGCCGCTCGCGGCGAGATCGCCGTCGTTGAAGAGCTTCAGACGGAGTGTCGCCGTCTCACCGGGCTGGAGGGCGCCGTCGTTGTTCCCGGTCGAGTCGTCGATCTCGGCGCCGACGAAGACGATCTTCGCGGCGGCCGCCTCGGCAGCTCGGGCGGCGCCGAGAGCGATCAACGCGGCGACGACCAGCCGGCCCACACCACCCCGGAGGGGGCGGAATATTCCCCTGGATCCGATCAAGATCGAGCCCTCCCCGGCCCGGGCCAGCGCGCCGTGTGCCCTTGAGTACGCAAGGAAGTTCCCAAGTCTAAGAGTGGGGAGGACGGCGCCGGATCCGATCAGAATCTGAGAACGAGGTTGCTGGTCGATGATGTCACCCACACGTTGGCGCCGTCGAAAGCGAGGCCCTCGGGCGCGGTCGCCGCCGGGTAGATCGCGATCAGCGCGCCGTCGCTCGCCCGCAGCTTGTAGACGTTGTTGCTGAACTTGTGCGACACCCAGATCGACGAGCCGTCATAGAGCGTCCAGAACGGCCCGTTGCCCACGGGAATCGTGGCGAGCACGGCGCCGTCGCTCACCCGCAGACGGGTCACCGTGTTCTCGTTGAAGTTGCACACCCACATGCTCGTGCCGTCGAACGTGGCGCGGAGGGGCACGGCGCCGACCGCATGCGTCGCCAGGATGACGCCGTCCGACGGCCTCATCACCGATACCGTGCTCGAATTGCCGTTCAAGATCCAGAGGTTCGTGCCGTCGAACGTGACGCCGCGCGGCGAGAGCCCCGCGGGAAACGTCCCCATGGTGGCGCCGTCGCTGGCCCGCAGCTTCGTGACTGTGTTGTCGATCTGGTTCGGCACCCAGATGTACGTGCCGTCGAAGGCGTGAGCGGCCGGCCCGCGGCCGGTGGGGTATTCCGCGATCTTCGCGCCGTCGCTCGCCCGGAACTTCGAGACGCTGTTGCCGCCGAAGTTCGTCACCCAGACGAACGCGCCGTCTGTCACGACCGCGAACGGCGACTGGCCTGACTGGAATGTTCCCTGGTTGACGCCGGTGGAGACTGACAGCCTCTCCACGCTGCTGTTGCTGAAATTCGCGATCCAGATGTACTGCCCATCGAACGCGGCGCCGATTGGGTGATCGTGCGTCACATAGGAGACGGGTGTCTGATTCGCGTCGAACCACTTCAGGAGCGCGATTGACATCGGGTTGAAGGAGGTTCCCGCGGGCCCCGTCGGCCCGGTCGGCCCGGTCGGGCCGATAAGGCCCTCGGCGCCCGCCGGGCCCGTCGGCCCCGCCGGTCCCGCGATCCCCGGAGGGCCGGGCGCTCCTTGAGGGCCCGCAACCCCCTGAATTCCATCGGGTCCCGCCGGCCCCGTCTCTCCTACCGGGCCCGCATCACCGGCCGGCCCTGGAGGGCCCTGGAGCCCATCCGGCCCTGTCGCGCCGATCGGTCCCTCGGCGCCGGGGGGCCCCGCAGGCCCGTCCGGCCCCGGAAGCCCCACAATCCCCTGCGGCCCCATGGCGCCCTCCGGCCCGGCCGCTCCCTGCGGCCCCGCGGCTCCCGCGGGGCCGGCGCGCGCGACGAGATCGACCTGGAGCACCGGGGCGTGGCTGGTCGCGACGTCGTCCTTGCTGTCGAATCCGGCGGCAGCTCCTGCCGAGGAAACGATCGCGATTCCGTGATTCGGCACGGTGCCGTCGATCCATGACTTCACCAGCGACGTCACGTCGACGTCGATGAAGGTTCCGCGGGCGCCCGCTGTGACGGTGATCGTGGAGACGGGGGCGTTCAGCGCTGGCGCGGAATCGAACATGATGTTGCTCTCCGTCCAGGAGGCGCCCACCGGTCTCACGTCGAAGGCGCCGGCCGCCGACACGTTCTTGACGAAGAGACGCACGCGCGCCAGGCCGATGTCGGCGGACGTGATTCCGCCCGGAAGCGTGGACATGTCGAACTGCAGGTAGGCGGTCTGGAGCGGCGAGAGGGAGACGGAGAGTTCGGGCGCCGCGCCTAGCTGAATCGATGCGGCCAGCGACGACGTGTGAGCGTCGGCGAACGTGGGTGCCTGTGCAGCCCTGGCTCCCTCCGCGAGAAATCCGCCGGCCAGGGCGACGAGAGCCGCCGCGGCGAGAGAGGGGTAGCGCGCAAAGCGCACCGATCGGCTGGCACCCTCCATTCCAATCTCCGTTTTCCGCGGCTCCCGCCGGAGCTACAGTTTCGAGACCGTGTTGCCCAGCGAGTTCGAGACCCAGACATAGACGCCGTCGAAGGCCATTCCCTGAGGCGCCGATCCGACGGAATAGGTTCCGATCAGGGAGCCGTCGCTCGCGCGCAGCTTCGTGACCGTGTTCGCGCCGCTGTTTGCTACCCAGATGCCCTGGCCGTCGAAGATGATCCCCAGCGGCTGCGTGCCGACGTTGAAGGTCCCGAAAACCACGCCGTCGGTCGCGCGCACCTTCGAGACGGTGTTGTCGTCGAAATTCGTGCACCACATGTACGTGCCGTCGAAGGCCAGCCGGACCGGGCGCGCACCGACGTTGACCGTCTGGAGGACGGTCCCCGCCGAGTTGAGCTTCATTAACGTATTCTCGTTCGCGTTGGCGACCCAGATGTTCGCACCGTCGAACGCGAGCCCTCCCGGAGAGACGCCGACGTTGAACGTGCCAAGAATCGCTCCGTCGCTCGGCCTGATCTTCATCACGTTGTTGTCGTTCTGGTTGGAGACCCACACGCTCACGCTGTCGAATACGATCCCCGTGGGCCCGCTGCCCACGGTCAACGTGCCGACGACGACGCCGTCGACCGCGCGAACCTTGGAGACCGTCCCGCCGCCGAAATTGGTCACCCAGACGTTGACGCCGTCGTAGGCCAGCCCGAGCGGGTTGGTTCCTACGGTGATTGTGCTCTGGACCTGGCCGGTGCTGGCGCGGAGCTTCGTCACGCTGCCGCTGTTGAAGTTTGCGATGAAGACGTTGGTGCCGTCATAGACGACGCCGGTCGGCTTCGCGGCGGTCGCGAAGCTGATTCCGCTCTGCACCGCCTCGAACCATTTCAGCATCGCGATCGCGAGAAGGTTTTGCGAATTGCCTGAAGGTCCCTGCGCGCCAAGGGGTCCAATGGGTCCCTGCGGTCCGGTGGGTCCCGCCGGTCCAGGGTCCCCGGCAGGCCCCTGGGGCCCCTGCGCTCCGGCCGGCCCCGCAACGCCCGGGGGCCCCTCAAGCCCCTGCGCCCCCTGCGGGCCCGCCGCTCCGGTCGGCCCCATCGGCCCCTGCGGTCCCTCGCTGCCCTGAATTCCTTGAGCGCCGGTGGCTCCCATCGGTCCAGGCGCACCCTCGGGCCCGGAAACTCCCTGAATCCCTTGAGGTCCCTGTGGTCCCTGCGGCCCCGTCGGGCCGGCAGGGCCGACCGGACCGGGAAGGCCGCTGGCACCGGCGGGCCCCGGAGGTCCGATGAAGACGATATCGAGAGACGCTTCATGGCTCGTGGTGACGTTCTCCTTGCTGTCGAACGCGGCCGCGGGACCGCCCACGCCCGCGACCAGAGCGAGCCCGTCGTTGGCCACCGTTCCCGCGAGCCACGCGCTGACGAG